>CAKZNA010000034.1 GCA_937129355.1 uncultured Sphingomonadales bacterium
ATGATGATTGGGGCCGTGGGAATTTATCTCGAAAGCGTGCCGATAATGTTTGCAGCGCTCTTCCTGATTACGACCCAATCCACATTTTTCGGCCCCATCAAATATGGGATATTACCGCAGCATTTGGAAGAAGACGAAGTGCTAGGCGGGACGGGGTTCGTGGAGGCGGGAACTTATATTGCGATTTTGACCGGCACTATCGTTGGTGGATTAATGCCCCCGAAAATGGCGGCAATCGGCATTATCATTGTTGCCCTCGTTGGCCGGTTCATTGCGCAATATGTGCCGACAGCTCCGCCCGAAGATGATGCGCCGAAGCTGGAAATCGACTGGAATATCTTTCGCGGAAGCTGGCGGCTTTTGCGCAGCACGATGCATGTCCGGCGTATTGCGATGGCGATTTGGGCGATCAGCTTTTTCTGGGCAATTGGCGCGGTTCTGGGCGCACAATTCCCTCCGATGGTGAAGGATTCCCTGGGCGGTGATAACACTGTGGCGACGATGTTCACGGCGGTCTTCTCGGTTGGAATCGCAATAGGATCGGTTGCCATCAACCGATTGTTGAAAGGCGAAGTTTCGGCAAAATTTGCGCCCGCAAGTGTAATTGTGATGAGCGTCTTTGTCCTGCTGCTTTGGTGGGCGGTGAAAGGATGGGAGCGAGGTAGCGCGGAATTGATCGATTGGCGGGCATTCCTGTCGCTTGCGCGCGGCGATTTCATCCTGATAGCAATATTGGGAATTTCGGTTTTTGGCGGCATGTTTGTGGTGCCGCTTTATGCTTTTCTGACGACCACCGTAAACAAGTCAGAAACCGCGCGAACGATAGCGGCCAATAATATCATAAATTCGGGCGCGATGGTTTTGGGAACGGTGATCTATGGTGTGCTTGCCATGGTCGGGGTTAGCATAGCAGATACATTATTCCTGATTGCCGCCGCCTGCATTGTCGCGGCCTGGCTGGCCCACCAGCTGCACAAGAGCAGTTAGCAATAAACTTGGATCAGGCAATAAAGGTATAGAAGACGATAAAGAAGGCCAGAAAGCTAGTCACGAACAGATGCGTGTCTTCCTGTTTCCACCAGCTTACCTTTGGCTGTTCTTCAACAAGGTTGCCGACGGCAAGGACTGTCGGGGCCAGCATTTTGCGAAATGGATGGCCTGCATCCTCGCTGCGTATATTCAGTGCTCTTCTCTTCATTTGGGCTTGTTAACGTTTTGTTAGGGATATTGGCTAGCGCGAAAGGTGGTTAACAAGGAAGCAGCGCGCCGCCGTCTCATTACGTGACACTGCGGTGAACAAAGGTTAACCCAAATCTGAAGAGAAATTGGGAGTGTCAAAATATGGACATTAACGGAAAGACTGCATTGGTCACGGGCGGTACCGACGGAATAGGTTTGGAAGTTGGCCGGCAGTTGAAGGCCGCAGGCGCGAGTGTGATTGTCTGCGGCAGGCGTGAAGAGCTTCTGGAAAGCGCGCGCGGTGAAGGTATGGAGGCCATCACTGCCGACCTTTCCAGTGCCGAAGGTTGTGCTGAGCTTGCAAAATCCGTGGAAGGTAAGCAGATTGATCTGCTTGTGAACAATGCTGGAATGGGCGGAAATTTTGGACCCGATGATCCGCTCGATCTACCTTTCACGGACAAGGCCATTTTCCTAAACCTGAACGCGCCGATGCATTTGACCGGCTTGATGCTTGATGAGCTTAAGGCGCGGCCAGAGGCGGCGATTGTCAATGTGACATCTGGCTTGGCGTTGGCGCCGCGCGCGGGCGGACCGGTTTATTGCGCGACCAAAGCCGGGTTGCGCAGCTTTACGCAAGCAATGCGTCACAATCTTAAGGGCACTAATGTGCATGTGGTCGAAGCGCTACCGCCCGTTGTGAAAACAGCGATGACCGAGGGTAGGCCGGATAAAGGCAAGATGAGCGCAAAAGAATGCGCGCGGCAAATCGTCGCGGCTATTGCTGGCAACAAGTGCGAAGCAAATGTTGGCATGGTCAAGATATTGCAGCTGGTAAATTCGATCTCGCCGGCATTGGCGCGAAAGATTATGATCCGTTTCTAGCGCTCCCGCGTTAAGGCGTGAAGTTGCCAGCCTCTGCGCGCGGGCCATAATCATGCTGGATACACTCATAGGGGAAATCGTCATTATATGGCGACGTTTCTTCCGGATTGGTATGCCGCGTATTTTCCGGCGTACAGGGCGCATCCAATCGGGCCTGCTGTTTGGCGGTGCGTTTGGGGATGGGGTCGCCCGACATGGGCGTGTATGATTTGGTCGTCCGTTCAGCCATGCCATAAAAGGCGCGGAACGCATCAAGCGCGGCGCCATGATAGATGCTGCCATGCGTTTCGGTTTTATTCTGTGGAACAAAGGTCCATTTCAAACTGTCTGGCGCATCGTTCTTCAACGCATCGACCAGCAATAATATGCCTTTGCGGTGGTCATATCCTTCGTTGGCAATGGTGAGATACAGACGTTTTTCAGTGGCGGGTAGCTTGTCTAAATAACCCTTAGCTTCTCGGCCATATTTCAGCTTTTCCCACCACATGGATGGCGAAATGGCGATATAATCGTCAAACAGATCGGGCATCTCAAACAGCGTTTCGACGATGAATAGTCCGGCTAGAGATTCGCCGATCACGCCGTCATGACCGCTCGTACGCAATCGCGCCTCGACCCACGGCTTCACTTCTTTTGCAATAAATTTCCGGAATTTCGCTGACCCGCCGGGGGTAGCGCCTAGACCAATTTTATAGAGTGTTGGGTCAACAACTGCGGGGCTGATTTCTGCCCGCCGTTGGACGGTTTCGATGCCGACCAGAATAAACGGTTTGAATGTCCAGTTCATATCGCGGCTTTGCGCAATGCCCGCGATATGCGGAAAATCCTGTTCCGGTCCGCCGTCAATTACATAGATGACATCATATTTGCGCTCTGGTTCCTTTGCATATCCGGTGGGAAGGCGGATTGTTATTTTGCGCTCTGCGCCCATGACCGCGGATTGGAGTGTGTAAGTCTGGCCCACTACCAATGGCTTGCCTTCGGGAAGGTCTAGCAGTTTGTCCTGCGCGGAAGCCGGAACCGGAGGCAGCGTGAGAATACAAATTCCGAAAAGCACAAATAATCGCATCAAACGCTCCCACTATCAAAGCGCAACCTAGCCCTTTTAGGCCGATATTCAATGCTGAAATCTTGGGAAATGGTGCCCCTGGTCCGACTCGAACGGACACTCCTTTCGGAACTGCATTTTGAGTGCAGCGCGTCTACCAATTCCACCACAGGGGCTATAGGCTTGTCAGCCAGCGGCGTCCCTAACCGAGCATCGCGCATGATGCAACGATGTTTGTGCGTTCAGTTTGCGGGAAGCGAATAATCGAGCGTGTAGAAATGTTTGCCGTCGACCACATCGATATCGAGTGTGCCTGTAATCCCGGCCAGTGCATCAGTTCCGCTATCAGGCACGACGATCACGCTTAATTCCTGTTCAGCAGGCGACATGGTGCCGCGATGTGCGAGGATGAAGCTGCCGTCTTTTCCAGCGAGCGTTCCGATCACCGTTTCGATAGCCACGTAAACCCGCGCGCCATTGGCTTCGACGCCGTCCATCATCATCTGGCCCGCGCTTGTCCCGGTTAGGTCGCCAGTGAATGTCTTGCCGATGGACATGCGCGATTGCGCTTCGCCTTCCGCCGAAACGGGTTTCAGATCGACTTCAAATTCGCCTTTTGCTTGCGTCACTAGAAATCCACTTTCTCATAATGGTCGGGCGGCGCGATTACTTCCATACGTTCCGAAAGCAGCGGCCGGAAGCTGGGACGTGATTTGAACATGGCATACCAGTCTTTGCTTTGTTTATGCCCGTTCCAGTCAATGCCGCCCAGATAGTCTGCCACCGAAATTTGCGCTGCGGCGGCAAGATCGGCGAGTGTCATTGTCGACCCCGCCATCCACGCGCGGTGGTCGATCAGATAGTCGAGATAGTCGAGATGGCTATTCGCCCGCTTCATCGCTTCACGCAGGATTTTTGCATCTGGTGGCTGGCGGTGAATGAGGCGTTTCATCATCCGTTCGTGTAGTAATGGCCCGGTTACATCGCCGAAAAATTGCTGATCGAACCAGGCAACCAGACGGCGGATTTCGGCGCGGTATGCTGCCGTCCCGTTGATCATCGGATTTTTCTCTACCGTCTCGTCAATATATTCACTGATTGCGACACTATCGACCAATATCAGCGACTTGTCGTCCGTCATTACCGGTGTGCGGCCAGCCGGATTCATATGCAGAAATTCGTCGCTTTGTTCCCACGGATTTTCGCGCACCAGGCTATAGGCCACACCCTTTTCGCCCATTAGCAAACGGACCTTGCGCGAAAAGGGGCAAAGGGGGAATTGATGCAGATGCCACATAGCGGCCACCGTTACGCAGGATTGGCTTGCATGGAAAGAGCTATCACCTTGTGCCGGCAGATTTTTCTGTTGAAAATTCTTGTACCGGCTTTTGTGCCGATACCCGCGCCTTTATCATGGCGGTGGTTTCGCGGCTGCCATCATGGCTCCAGCCCGGTTCGCGCAGCATATAGGACAGCTTGTGCCGCCACGGCGCGCGCCAGACATCGCCCGCGATTGCCATCCATTCATGGAAGGCCACGCGCAGCAGATTAAAACTGCCCAGATTATTGACCAGGCCATATTCGATTTTGTCGGTATCATCCTCCGCCACGAAGCTGCCGAACATCCGGTCCCATAGTATGAATACGCCCGCATAATTTGCGTCGAGATATCGCGCATTGGTGGCATGATGAACGCGGTGGTGCGAGGGTGTATTAAACAGCCATTCAAACCAACGGGGCATTTTGTCGATAGCCTCTGTATGGAACCAGAATTGATAGATCAGATTGATCGCGCCGCAGAATAGTATCATCTCCACCGGAAAGCCGATCAGTATGACCGGCAGCCGGAAGATGAAGCCGAGCGCGATAAACCCGGTCCATGTCTGCCGCAGTGCGGTCGATAGGTTATAATGCTCGGAAGAATGATGGTTCACATGGCTGGCCCAGAACCAGCGGACACGGTGCGCGCAGCGATGGAAAACATAATAGGCCAGATCGTCGAGCACAAAACAGATGATCCACGCCCACCATATATAGCCAATGTCAAACAGTGCGAATTCATGCGCCCAATATGCGAGCGCGAGGATCGGTGCGATTGTCAGGATACCTGCAACCCGACTACCCGTTCCCATCAACAGTGAGATCGCAGTATCCTTCAACTCATATCCTTTGCCGCGCTGGTTAAGCAGCAACTCCGCGAGCAGTAGAATGACAAAACCCGGAATGGCATAAGTGATCGGATTTGCGAGATCAGGCATGGCCATTACTTACATTGATGTTAGTGCACTGTCGAGAGCATGTTGGCGCGGCGAAGGGAGCTGCCGAAATGTAGGAAATAATATTCCAAAGGTTAGGAAGGTTAGGGTGGGGTACCCCCGGAGAAAATAAGGATTTCCAGTCCGCAGTGTTTGCGGAAGGCCATTGGCGGGCCGGTTTAAAACAAGAGATGAAATGCAATATGGTCATTTGCTGGATTAAAGCAAATTTCCGGCCTGTAGGACAGAGCTTGCCTGCCTACTCGTCCTTCGCCGCGCCTGCCAGCGTTTGCAGCATTAGCTCTATCGGGGCGACATCATATCCGGCGTCGGCGGCTTTGGCAGCGATGACGCGGGGGCTTTCGCCTTTGGATGCCTGTGCCAATGCCCATAGCAATGTAGAGCGTGTGCCACTGCGGCAATAGCCCAGCGTCTTGCCGCCCGCTGCCTTCACCTTGTCGAGCGCGGCCACCAACGTATCGATTTGCGGACGTGAAAATCCGGCATGCGTTACGGGGATCGACACATAGTCTATCCCTGCTGCCTTGGCTGCGGCTTCAATCTCTGCGCTTTGCGGTGCGGAGGGATCTTCGCCATCGGGACGGTTATTGACGATCAAAGTTACGCCTTGCTCCTTTGCCGCTGCAACATCGGCAACGGAGATTTGCGGGGATGCGAGCATATCGGATTCGAGCGTGCGGAACATGGCAGTGTTTTCTTTCTGTATGGCGAGAGAGTCGGCGGGCTCAGTTTGGCCGCAGGCGGCAAACAGAACCAACGCAAATAGGGGCAATATATTCTTCATCAATGCTGTTTTATCACAGTTAAAAAAGCCTCGCCATAGGCTTCCAGTTTGCGTGCACCGACGCCGCCAATTTCTGACATGGCTGACAGAGCGGCTGGCCGCGAGGATGCCATTTCGCGCAATGTGGCGTCATGGAAAATCACATAGGGCGGGACATTACCTTCGGTGGCCAAATCGCGGCGGAGTTCGCGCAAGGCATCGAATAATGGATCGCCAACCGGATTGGGCGTGCTGTTCTTCCGGCCGCGCCGCGCCTTCTTGGGCGGAATGACAAGGCGGAGTTCGGTCTCGCCCTTCAGGTAAGGCTTCGCTTCGGGGCCGAACATCAACCCGCCATGGTCATTGGTGCGCAGCGCATCTTTTAGCAGCAAAGAACGCGATACGGGTTTGATCAGAGCGGCCTCTTCGCCGTCCACAATGCCAAAGACCGATAGTTGGTCATGGCCCATTTTGACGGCACGATCATCGGCTTGCCCGACCAGCACTTTTTCTAAATGTCCAACGCCATAGCTTTGGCCCGTACGATAGACGGCGGAGAGAAATTTCTGTGCCACGGTGGTGGCGTCGATGGCTTTGGGCGGGCTCAAACAATTATCGCAATTGCCGCAATTTTCCGGCGGGGCTTCGCCAAAATGTTTGAGCAATATTGCGCGGCGGCACCCGGCGGTTTCAACCAGCGCACCCAGCGAGGCCAACCTAGCGCGTTCGCCCGCCAAGCGGCTTTCCTCAACATCTTGCAGCCACATGCGCGCCTTGGCAAAATCACCAGCGCCCCAGAATAAATGTGCCGTTGCCGGATCGCCATCGCGGCCCGCGCGGCCGGTTTCCTGATAATAGGCTTCGATTGATTTGGGCAGACCGGCATGGACCACAAAGCGCACATCGGGCTTGTCGATGCCCATACCGAAAGCGACGGTGGCGACCATGATCATATCTTCGCTGGCCACGAACGCCGCCTGATTGGCCTTTCGCACTTCCGGATCAAGGCCTGCATGATAAGCGCGGACCGGACGGCCCGTTACCAACAGCTTTTCCGCCATCTTATCCACACCCGCACGCGACGGCACATAAACGATACCTGCGCCCGGCGTTTCGGCCACAAAATCGGCGACCTGTTTGGGCGCGCTGGCTTTGGTTGAAATCAGATAGCGGATATTTTCTCGGTCAAATCCGGCAACGATCATGCCGTCTTCTGCAATGCCAAGCTGCGTCAGGATATCGCTGCGTGTATGGGCATCTGCCGTGGCCGTCAGCGCGAGGCGTGGCACGTCCGGATAGTCATCCATCATCGGACGCAGCAGGCGGTAATCGGGTCGGAAATCATGCCCCCATTCCGAAACGCAATGGGCTTCGTCTATAGCGAATAGCGAGATATGTGATTCCGATAACAGGCGGCGAAACTCTACGCCCGATGCGCGCTCGGGCGCCACATACAGCAGATCAAGATCGCCGCTGCGCAGCCGCTCCATCGTCTCGGTGCGGTTATCATCGGCGCTGGTTAGTGTGGCCGCGCGAATGCCGGCTGCTTCGGCGGCACGCATCTGGTCATGCATCAATGCGATCAGCGGCGATATCACGATACAGCATCCCGCCAGCATCACCGACGGCAGTTGATAGCAAAGCGATTTGCCCGCACCCGTCGGCATGACGGCAAGGCTGCGCTGCCCCGCAAGCACACGGTCAATGACAGCACGCTGCTCTCCGCGAAATTCGGAAAACCCGAAGGTTTCTTGCAGCTGTTTTGCCGGATCGAGGGTGGAGAGCGTGGCGGCCATTCCAGAAGCCTTAGTTATAATGCGGCGCGACGACCAGACGTTTGTTTAGGCCGAAACCTCTTCCCGCTCCGCCTGCTGCCGCGCCCAAAGCTGCGCATATAGCCCGGCCGTTTTCAGCAGCGTGTTATGATCGCCTTGTTCCGATACCCGGCCATTGTCGAGCACGATGATGTTATCTGCATGGGTAATCGTCGAAAGCCGGTGGGCGATGATGATTGTAGTGCGCTTTTCCGCGATACTATTTAGCGTGCTTTGGATCGCTTCTTCGGTACGGCTATCCAGCGCGCTGGTTGCTTCATCGAGGATCAGGATGGGCGGGTTCTTAAGGAGCGTGCGCGCGATGGCCACGCGCTGTTTCTCTCCGCCGGAAAGCTTTAGCCCGCGTTCGCCGACCTTTGTGTCATAACCGCCCGGAAGCGATGCGATGAAACCGTCAATCGCCGCCCCCTTGGCGGCCTCAACCATTTCTGCTTCGCTCGCGCCGTCGCGCCCATAGGCGATGTTATAGCCAATGGTATCGTTGAACAGCACCGTGTCTTGCGGAACGATACCGATGGCGGCGCGAAGCGAGCTTTGGGTGACGGCGGCGATATCCTGTCCGTCGATCATCACCTTGCCCGTTTGCGGATCATAGAAGCGGAATAACAACCGCGCGATGGTCGATTTGCCAGCGCCTGATGGCCCGACGATAGCGAGCGTTTCGCCTGCTGGCACATGGAAGGAAAGGTCGCCCAATATTTGCCGTTCTTTGTCGTAGCTGAAACTGACGCCGTCGAACGAGACGCTGCCGTCGCTAACGGATAATGCTGCTGCATCCGGTGCATCGCTGACCTCGGTTGGCGTATCGATTAGTTCGAACATGGATTGCATGTCGATCAATCCCTGCCGGATCATGCGGTACACCATACCTAGCAAGTCCAGAGGCCGGAAAAGCTGCATCAATAGCGTGTTGACGATCACGACATCGCCTGTCTGGTAAAGCCCTTTGGACCAGCCCCACACTGTGTAACCCATCGCGCCCGCCATCATCAGATTGGTCACCAGCGATTGCACCACGTTAAGCGCCGCCAGTGAATTTTCCGATTTGATCGCGGCATCGGCATAGCTGCCCGCCACATTGCGATAGCGCGCGATTTCGCGTTCTTCTGCGCTGAAATATTTGACTGTCTCGTAATTCAGCAAGCTGTCGACCGAACGCGAAACGGTTTGTGTGTCGAGATCATTCATTTTGGCGCGCAGCGCATTGCGCCAATCGGTAATCTTGCGGGTCAGCGTGATATAGACCGCCACCATTGCCGCGGTTGCGAGCGCGAGGCCGACGCTGAATTTGAAGGTGAAGATCACCAATACGGCGATAAGTTCAAACAAGGTTGGCGCGATATTGAACAGCAGGAAATAGAGCATGGTGTCGATGCTTTTCGTGCCGCGCTCGATAACCTTTGTGATCTCTCCGGTATGCCGCGCCAGATGGAACCGTAGCGACAATGCATGTAGATGGGCAAAGACATTTACGGCAAGGTCGCGGGTGGCATCCTGCCCGACACGTTCAAATGCTACATTGCGCAAATTGTCGAAAAGCACGCCGGAAAACCGTGCGCCCGCATAGGCCGCAACCAGCCCGATGGCGAGCGCGACGGCGGATTCCAGCCCCGGCGCCATGCGGTCAATTGCTGCGCCGTATAGAAAGGCCATCGAAAGAATGATGCCCTTGGAAGCGAGCACCATTAGGCCAGCGATTAGCAGGCGTAGCTTAAGCTGCGGATTATCCTTTGGCCAAAGATAGGGCAAAAATCGCCGCAGCGTTGGGCCTATCGGCGGCTCGGTCGAATTGCCGTGTTCGTCTTTCTGAGGAGGAGAGGCGTAGCCATGCATTGATCACACATAGGGAGGATCGACCGGATTAGAAAGTGCCGCTCACCGTGAAACGGAAAATCTGGCCAAAATTGTTAGTGCCATCGCGGACTTGGTCGACCACATTGTTGAGACGGTCGGTATAGAAAATCTCTTGATATTTTTCCTGCTGACCCAGCAAATTTATAATTTGCGCGCGCAGTTTTAAACCCAAAATATTTTTATGTTCAATAAAGGCAAATGTCTGAGGCTTCGTTGCAAAAGGCCGGAAAGAAAAATTCAACCGCAGGAACGGCGCCTGGCTGCGGTCTTCTGCACCAAACCCCCAAGCGAGATTGCTGCCCGGGATATCGTGACGGAAATCAACTTCCCATGTCCAGCGGCGGTCGTCGCCAAACCGGCGGCGCAAACCTGTGACAGGATCGGTCAGACTGCTTTTCTGGTAGTAACCCTCAAGGTCGAGCTTGGCACCTTTGAAACCGATGCTATCCAGCAGGAATGTAACATTTGCTTCGGCGCTATAACGGTCCGCGCTGTCCGGGAGGTTTCCGGGAGCTTCGCCGTCTATACCTATCGGGATCTGATCAACGATATCGCTGAAACGTTCATATTGCAGTTTCAGGTTGATAGACCCCGCCGCGCCGAGGCTGCGGTTAAACTCCAGTTCGGCAAGCCAGCTTTGCGGGGGAACAAGCTCCGGGTTGCCGGCATTATTGTTGTCGTCTTGCAGATCGACCGAAGATATGAAGTCGAAAAAGTTAAGCTGGCCGACCTTACGTTGAATTTTCGCACTGACATCCAAACGCGGAGATGCTTTCCATGCCAATGAAACCTGTCCCTTTGGACGGATGAACTGGCGGGTGAGGCCATTTGCGCCGGTTTGTTTGATCTGACTGTATTCACCGCCAAGCTGTGCCTGAAGCGTTAAATTCGGAGCAAGCGGGCGGCCGTAGGAAAGAATGACCTGACCCCGCTTCTCCGAGACGCGCGATGATGCGTTATCGAGCGCCACAGGTTGGAATACACCCAGATTATCAAGTTCAAAAAGCTCTGATTCTACATCCAGAAAATTGAACGCGCCTTCGGCCGAAATCTGCCAGTCCGATTTTCCACCCTTCCAGCTATATTCGGCGCGCGCGATGCTTTCACCTTCGTCCGCAACGCGGTTAAATTGCGAAGCTTCAGCGGGTGAATTGTCTAAGAAATCCTGACGGAAAAGATTCTCGAAAGGGCTATGTTCTGAACGGTGAAACCCGACCAGCTTCAACCTGCCGCCCGCCAGCGCAAATTCATAATCAGCGCTGACCTCAGCATTCCACTCATTTTCCTGGCCGGTTGATAGCTCTTCATCAACGTTGTTTTGGGGACCGGAAAGCTGTCTTTCCTGACGTCTCCGGAAGCGGTTCAGTCCAAACTCTGCATTCAAGTTAAAAATTGATCCAGCCGCGCTAGTGCGCGTGTATGTTCCGGCTAATTTGGGTCGATCGCCGTAAAATTTATTAAGCCTATCGCGAACAAACAGCAAATCGCCGTTACCGTCGGTTGCAATTTCTTCCCCCCAACCGCCGCCGCGAAAGGAATCGGTGTTGTTCAGGCCCAGAGTAAAGTCGCCTTTTCCAAGCTTTCCAGAAACATTTATTTCGCCATGCGTTAAATGCGGTTGAATGCGCCGCCTGAATTGTGAACGCCAGCTAAAGTTGCCCTGGATACCTGTGCTCTTGGTAACGAGATTCAGCACTTGGCCTGATAGTCCGGGAATGTTCAATGAGGCCCCGTCGACAATCTCTATCCGGACAACCGATGCCGCAGGCGTTCGTCCGAGTACTGTGCGTGCATCGTTGCTTTTGCCCGAGATACGTTGGCCATTAATGATAACATTCTGCGAAGCTTCACCAAGCCCGCGATCTTGGCTTGGGCGCGATATTGTAAAGCCCGGAATTTGGGCGACCATGTCGCTCGCGGTTTGCGGGGCAAAGCGGGTAAATACCGCCGCGTCATATATCTGCTTGCCATCTTCAACTTTGGGCTCAAGCGAAGCGGTTCCAAGCGCCGCATTTACCGGAATGGATGCCGCGTCCTCGGTATCTTCTTGCGCAAAAGCGGGGCTGGCAGATACATATGTGGCAGCGATCACCGATGCGGCCGAAATGCTGGCGCGAAGCTTGTGAATGGACATAGGGCGCATTTTTATTTGCATTAATATCAGCGACCTCCCTCGCCCTTTAACTTGATAGAAGCCTCTAGTGAAAGAATCTTGCGGTGATTAGTCGCTTTCGACAAGCTGCCTATGCTGACAGACGAACGACCACAACTGTAGTCAGACGCGGCCGGATAGCAGCAGCCATGCAGCCACCATATTCAGGCTAGTATATATCATATAAAGGATAACGATAAGTATCGGACCGGTATGCGCAAAAATCATTGCGCCTAGCAAAAGCACAAATTCAAAGACATAGCTTCCCGAGCGCCCGAAATATCTTCCGAAATAGAGCTTTGTATCTTCAATAAACGGATGCTCGGATTCAATCACTGCTTTATGCATCGCAAAATTGGCGACACCCATCAAAAAGCAGAAGAAGAGCAGCATTAGCCCGCTGCCTGTCGTGTGCCGCGTTCGGTTGCTATTCCATCACGTTCCTCGTTGCGCTCGGACTGGCGCTCAAGAAACACTTTCAGCATCGCAACTATGGGGTCGGCGAGTGCCAATCCCATAATGCCAAATAATGCGCCGAACAATATTTGCGCGCCAAGGACCAATGCCGGCGCCAAATCGACGGCGCGTTTTGCCACCATTGGAACGATCAAATATCCATCCACCATCTGGACTGCGAAATAGATGATGATTGCAAGTATACCCGTTTCAACGCCTGCCGAAAAACCGACCAATATGATCAATACGCCCGAGATAATCGCGCCGATATTGGGAAGGAATGCGAGCAGACCGGTTAGCACACCGAGCAAGGCTGCCATTGGAACGCCGGCCCAAGATAGTAGTAACCAAGTGCCGATACCCTCGACCGCCATACCCAAAAGGCGCCCGGCCATCAGGCGGCGGAGCGTGTAACCCATTTCAGCGGCAGTGCCGTAGAAATGCGAGCGTTCGGACAGCGGGACAAGCCATGCAAGGCCGCGTTCGTAAAGGCGTGGCTCGGCGGCAATGAAAATCGCCAACACAAGCATCATTGCGATATTGGTAATGGCAGATAAGGCGTTCCCCACCACAGCGGTAACGCGGCCGACCGAGCTCAAAATATCCTTGCTGAAATTCTTAAAGTCATCGGCTGAAATGGCGAAGCCCACGGCTTGCGCTTCGATCCCAATTCTTTCGACTTGTTGTTGGATGATACCTTCAAGGGCAAGCGCCTGAGCGGTCAGCTCGCTACCAGCGAAGGTAGCGGTCCAATATAGAAAACCGACGACGGCCAATACTACTATCGCAAGCCGTAAACCGCGCGGGATAGGCAGCACCCGGCCAAGCAACCGCGCGCCACCATCAAACATTGATGCCAGAACAATGCCGCCAATTATCAGCAAAATTGGCTGAGCCAGATATATGAAGAGTGCGGCGAGAAGCGCCAGCCCGATCCAGACCGAAGCCCGTTTGAGCTCAGTCCGCACGATGGGATCATAAACCTCGGTAGGGCCTGCTTCTTCGGCTTTCTTCTGTTTCTTGTTATCTGCCATGCCGGATCATTTCTTTTCCGCTACTTTGTCGGGGCGTAGGCTTGTTCCAGCACGGCCGCCGCGCAGGGATGAGAACCATGTGGCGGGGTTCAGGCTGGTCGAACCATCCACCGAAAATGTAACGATTTCGGCGCGGCCCCCGATGCGTTCCCATGCCACCGGACCGCCAAGTCCGCCTTCTTCCAATGCAAACCGGCTGTCGGAACTATTGTCGCGGTTATCACCCATCATAAACACATAACCCGCCGGAATGGGCAGCGGGGCCATATTGTCATGGTGTATCTGCTTTGCGTCGATGGTATTATAGCTAACCCCATTGGGCAGGGTTTCGCGGACGA
Organism: uncultured Sphingomonadales bacterium; assembly: GCA_937129355.1. Taxonomy (GTDB): domain Bacteria; phylum Pseudomonadota; class Alphaproteobacteria; order Sphingomonadales; family Sphingomonadaceae; genus Sphingorhabdus_B. The sequence continues at coordinate 13,821 of CAKZNA010000034.1, forward strand.
TCTGTAACGAGCAGGTCAGCGTGCCATCTGCTTCTTTTCCCAGCGCGCTGGGGAAGTCAATTTCGCTGCAATCATTATTGCCATCGACAGGTAAGACGAGGCGCGGCTGTACCTCTTGTTGTACTGGAACGCCGTTTAGGATGACCTGACCATCGATCAAAGCTATGGTATCGCCGGGCAAGCCAATGACGCGTTTGATCCAATCCTGTGAACTTCCCTTTGGCGTGAAGATCACTATGTCACCGCGCTCGGGTAATTCGCCCCACACGCGGCCTTTCTTCTCTTCCATCATAAAGGCCAATGCGTCCTCATCCTGACGCAAGACGAGCCAGCGGAAGATTGCGGCCGGATTGGGAATGGTTGGTGAAACAAAGCTCCACCCATAGGGATATTTGCTGACCACCAGCCGGTCACCGACCAGCAGGTTGGGCATCATCGAAATGGAGGGGATATAAAACGGCTTTGCGATAAAGCTGTGAAAGGCGAGTACCGCGAGCAATAGTAGAAACAGCCCCTTTATCTCTTCCCAAAATGCGCGCAGCCGCGATGGCTTTTCATCAGTCGTCACGACATCGCTCTCTGCTTCAATCGCAGGGTCCAATTCTGACTGGGTCGGGTCGGCTGTTTCGGTCATCTATTCTTTTCTGTCTTATGAGCCGCCAACGGGAAGCGCCTCGATTATCACAAAGGCCTGCGCCCATGGGTGATCGTCGGTTAATGTCATATGTATATGTGCTTCATAGCCAACGGGAATCATCGCGTCGAGCCGTTCTTTCGCACCGCCGGAAAGCGCCAGTGTCGGCGCGCCCGATGGTGCATTGACGACTCCGATATCTTTCATGAAAACGCCGCGTTTGAAACCTGTGCCAACGGCTTTGGAAAATGCCTCTTTGGCGGCAAAGCGTTTTGCATAAGTCCCCGCTTTGGTGAAGGGGCGCTTGGCCGCCTTCGCGCGTTCGATTTCGGTGAAGACGCGGTTTTCAAAACGTTCGCCAAAACGGTCGATCGAATTTTGGATGCGCTCGATATTGCAGAGGTCAGATCCGAGGCCGATGATCATTTAGTATTCCACCATTTGCACAGTTCTTTACCGAGTAAAAAATTGTACCAGTGCCTTGAAAGCCAAATCAATGCTATTCCAAAAGCCACTATACCAATCGCCAGAGGGATTTCTTCCCAAGGTAATGTTTTACCGTTCGTGTGGGCATGCCAAAAATTTAAAGCGAGGATTGTGGGCGTTAAGACTAGCCAAACTAATAGAAAGAAGCGCGCGAACCGCCATTGTTGTAAGGCGAACTTTTGGAATTTCACCGCACTTCATCCATCAGTGCGCGCATTTTCCGGATACTTTCTTCCAGTCCGATAAAGATCGCCTCACCGACCAGATAGTGGCCGATATTAAGTTCCGCAATTTGCGGGATGGCGGCGATAGGTTGCACATTGTCGAAGGTAAGCCCGTGGCCCGCATGGGGTTCGATGCCATTTTTTGCGGCTAGCGCGGCGGCATCGGATATCCGGCGTAGTTCTGCTTCAGCGCCTTTATGATCGCCATCGAGCAGCAGATGCGCATAACGGCCTGTATGAAATTCAACGACGGGTGCTTTGAGCCGGATAGCCGCCTCTATCTGCCGCGCATCGGGTTCGATGAATAGGCTAACGCGGATATTGGCTTCCGATAGCTGCCCGATAATAGGCGCAATATGGTTATGCCCGCCAGCGGCATCTAGTCCGCCTTCGGTGGTTCGCTCTTCGCGCTTTTCCGGAACGATACAGGCGGCATGCGGATTATGCCGCAGCGCGATGTCGAGCATTTCCTGCGTGGCCGCCATTTCCAGATTGAGCGGTAGGACGGTCGCCGACATGATCCGTTCGAGGTCGCCATCGCGGATATGGCGGCGGTCTTCGCGCAGATGGGCCGTAATGCCGTCACCGCCAACGCTGGCTACTATCTCTGCTGCGCGCACCGGATCGGGATGATCGCCGCCGCGCGCATTGCGGATGGTCGCGACATGATCGATATTGACCCCGAGGCG
>CAKZNA010000035.1 GCA_937129355.1 uncultured Sphingomonadales bacterium
AGCCTTCGCTAATCGAGTTGTTGGCGTTGCTCACTGGGCTCGTGGGAATCTAGAATTAGCCTTCCGCTATTTACTTGATGCAGAGGCTAATTATCGAGCCCTCGATGACCAAAAAGGCTTGGCCAATAGTTATCTCAATTTAGGTTTAGCTTATACTGATCAACGCAATTTCCAAATTGCTGATCAAAAAATCCGCCAGGCCTTAGCCATTTATCGAGCGCAAGGGGACCAGTCTCGCATTGCAACTGCTTATACCAAGTTGGGAGACTTGTTAACGATTCAAGAAGCCTACGATTCTGCCTTCACCTACTTCCGGGAAGCATTGGACATTCACCAGCGGATGGATTTCCTGTACGGCATTGCTGAGGTTAATAATAAGCTGGGGAAGTTAGCGATTGCCAAAGAAGATTATAACGAAGCTATTTCCTATTTCCTCGTTGCAATGGTGGCTGGCGGCAAGCGTAATGACCACGTCGGTTTAGCACAAAACAACTATGGTATTGGCTTTAGTTATTTACAGCAAAATGACTACTCGCAGGCCAGAAATTATTTGACAACCGCCCTTGAGCTTTCCGAAGCGTTTGGCCTCAAGAAAATCAGAAGAGATGCCTATCTCTCCTTCATGGAGTTGGAAAAAACTCAGGGCAATTACAGCGCTTCTTTACAATTTTATGACCAGTACTTAGCCCTTCGCGATACCCTCTTTAATGAGGAGCAGGCAAATATTATCTCCAACCTGGAAGCTCAAAGAGCTTATGCTGATAAAGAGCGGGAATTGGCATTAGCACAGCGTGACCTCGACTTGTTAGTGCAACGCAAGAAAATGGATCGGCTGACTATTCTGGTTTTGGCTCTCGTTCTTAGCTACCGGATAACAGATAATATCTGGGGCAGCTTTGCCTATCCATTCTATCTGGACGAGCTGCAATATACCAAGAGCGAAGTGGCCATAGCGTCGAAATTCTTCGGCGTCGGTATGACTATGCTCGGCATTGCGCTTGGCGGTGTACTCTTCACATATATCGGCCGGATGGCGACGCTTTTTGTCGGGGCAATAACGGCAGCTGCCAGTAACTTGCTTTATGCCGACCTAGCCTCTGGCGGTGCGTTTATAGACGTGTTTGCCAAATATAGCGGGTTCAGCTGGTTGGTTGGCCTGTTCGGGGCAGACGACAGAATGGCTAGGTTGATGCTTGCGATTACTGGCGAAAATCTGGCTGGCGGCTTGGCCGGCGCTGCGTTCGTGGCCTTTCTTTCTGCTATAACCAGCCAGCGTTACAGCGCTGTGCAATATGCGCTATTATCCTCGCTAACATTCCTAGTTGGGACATTGGGCCGCGGGGCTTTGGGCGAAATGATCGAGACACAGGGTTATTACACGGTATTTCTCTTTACCGCTTCAATCGGGTTGCTCGCAGTCATACTTGTGGCGTTTGAGTGGATTAGGCAGAAGCGTGCTGGAATCGCGGATGCGCAGCCGGTTGAATTACTTGAAGATGAAGTGGACGCCAAACCCGCTTAATCGGGTAGCTGATTATTGGCTTTCAAAACCTCGCCTGCAAGATACAGCGATCCCGCAATCAATATAGGCGCGTAATTTTCGCCGGGGCGTGACCGTATTTCCGTCTCAGCTATTGCGACCTCGACATTTGGCGCTGTTCCGGTTTCTGAGATGCCTGCCTTTTTGGCCATGATGGCAATTTTGAATGGGTCATGATGTTCATGGCCAACGATCGGAATCGCGCGAAGGGAGCTTACGAAAGGCGCGATCGTTTTTATGAAAATTTCGGCGTCCTTGTTTGCCAACATTCCCAGGATAACATTGAATTTGGCGTGCTTTCCTTCTGATTCTTGCCGCATAAAATGACGCAAGGCTTCAGCAGCATCGGCGTTGTGCCCACCATCAATCCAGATATCGGCTTCCGGCGCGCTGCCCGTCAATGGGCCATCATCGAGCCGCTGCAACCGTGCTGGCCAGTTTGTCCATTCCATCGCAGCCGCCGTCGCGCTTTCGGGAACGGATACCGCATCCTGATGGCGTAGCATCGCAATCGCGAGCGCGGCATTATCGACCTGATGCGTGCCTGCCATGCGGGGCAGGGGAAGAGTGAGCTTTCCGGCATCGTCGCG
>CAKZNA010000036.1 GCA_937129355.1 uncultured Sphingomonadales bacterium
TACAGACAACACCCGACCTGATCCCGAATGCGGTGCAGGAAATTATCCGCTGGCAGACGCCGCTTGCCCATATGCGCCGCACCGCGCTTCAGGACCATGATCTGTTTGGCCACGATGTGAAGAAAGATGACAAGCTCATCCTATGGTATATCTCTGCCAACCGCGATGAGAGCGTGTTCCCGGAAGCTGACAAGCTGATCGTCGACCGGGAAAATGCGCGGCGTCACCTGGCCTTTGGCTACGGTATCCACCGCTGCGTCGGTGCGCGTTTGGCTGAACTTCAAATCCGGATATTGCTGGAAGAAATGCATAAGCGCCGGATGCAGGTCAACATGACCGGCAATCATCGCCGCGTGCATGCCTGCTTTGTGCACGGTTTCCGCGAAATGGAAGTCGAACTTAGCAAATATTGATAGCGCGTTTGCGCTAGGAGAAAGACTATGGCCACTGCCGCCAAAGCACCGGCACGCGAATTTGAACAGCTGGCATGGGAAACACATGACGCGCCGCATCGCTGGGATGTGACCCCACCGGAAATCTATGTTGAAGATCGCTGGCAAGAAGTCTTTGCAGAGATGCGGGCCAAGGCACCGATCAACAAGGTCAATAATAGCGATTTTGGCAGCTACTGGAATATCACCACGCATAAGGTGATACAGCATGTCGAGGCACTGCCGGATATTTTCTCCTCATCCTTTGAATATGGCGGCATTTCATTGGCGCCTATGAATGAGCAGGCGTTGGACGATCCAAACCGTGTCGTCATGCCGATGTTCATTGCGATGGATCGTCCAAAACATACCGAAGAACGCCGCGTTGTAGCACCCGCCTTCACGCCCACCGAAATGGAGCGCATGACCGCAGATATCCGGCGGCGCACTGGCGAGGTCCTGGATAGCCTGCCCGTTGGTGAAGCTTTCGATTGGGTGGATAAACTATCGATCGAACTCACCACACAAATGCTGGCGATATTGTTTGATTTTCCATGGGAAGACCGCCGCAAGCTGACCGAATGGTCGGATTATGCAGGCAATATCGAAATGTTCCGCGACCCCGAAAGCCGCCAGAAGCGGCTGGAGAAGGTTTATGAAATGGGTGCTTATTTTAAGCGGCTGTGGGACGAACGGCTACAGAAAGACGAAGCGCCCGACCTGATTTCGCGGATGATCCATTCGACCATGAAAGACATGGACGAGATGGAATATATGGGCAACCTGATCCTGCTCATAGTGGGCGGCAATGATACAACGCGAAATACCATGTCCGGCTATGCCTTTGGCCTAAACAAATTTCCCGAAGAGCGTGCGAAGCTTGAACAGAATCCTGACCTTATACCAAACGCTGTGAGTGAAATTATTCGCTGGCAAACGCCGCTCGCCCATATGCGGCGCACGGCATTGGAGGATTATGATCTGTTTGGCGCGCCCATCAAAAAGGGCGACCGTATCGCAATGTGGTATCTTTCGGCCAACCGCGACGAAAGCGTATTTGATCGCGCAGACGAGATTATCGTGGACCGGGAAAATGCGCGGCGGAACCTGTCATTCGGTTACGGCATTCACCGCTGCGTTGGCGCACGGCTTGCCGAGCTGCAGATCAGGATCTTACTTGAAGAAATGGCGGCACGCCGCTTGCGCGTGAATGTGCTTGAGGAACCCGAACGTGTGCCGGCCTGCTTTGTCCATGGATACCGAAAGATGATGGTGGAATTGTCTCAATATTGATGCAGGAATAGCTGCAAAACCGGACTCAATACCCAATCCAGTGATAGCTCTCACAATCAACGCCTTTATCGCGCCGCAAAAGGGCGGTAGGGGTGGAAGCCAATGGACGTCTACCTCCCGATTGCCAACCTGTCAGTTGATGCTTTTGTAATTATCCTGCTGGGCGGGCTGGTCGGGATATTGTCCGGCATGTTTGGTGTTGGCGGCGGGTTTATGACAACGCCGCTCCTGATTTTCTATGGCATTCCGCCCACCGTAGCAGCTGCCTCCGCCTCTACGCAGGTCACCGGCGCAAGCGTATCGGGCGTATTCGCCCATATGAAGCGCGGCGGCGTGGATTTTCAGATGGGCGGCGTGCTTGTCATTGGCGGGCTTTTTGGCACTGTTATCGGTGCTGGCCTGTTTTCCCTTCTTCAGGAATTGGGCCAAATCGATACGGTCATCAATATCCTGTATGTATTGATGCTGGGCGGTGTCGGCGGATTTATGGCCTGGGAAAGCTGGCAAAGTGTAACGGCTGTCCGCAACGGCCGGCCGGCTGGCGCCAAAAAAAGGCGGCATCATCCTCTGGTCGCGAACCTCCCCTACCGGTGGCGTTTTTATCGCTCCGGCCTGTATATCTCTCCGCTTGCGCCTCTAATTCTGGGCTTCTTAACAGGTATTTTGACGATGCTGCTGGGTGTTGGCGGCGGCTTTATCATGGTACCGGCCATGCTCTACCTTTTGGGCATGGGTGCGCAGGTGGTGGTTGGCACGTCGCTATTTCAGATATTATTCGTCACCATTTCTTCAACAATGATGCACAGCCTGACGACCAAATCGGTCGACATTGTTCTGGCTGTATTGATGCTATTTGGCAGCGTAACCGGTGCCCAAATCGGGGCAAGAATAGCGCAGCGTATGCGCCCGGAATATTTGCGTGCCTTGTTGGCCGGCATTGTTCTGCTGGTCGCGATCCGAATGGCGCTTGGCCTTGGTTGGCAGCCTGACGAAATTTATACGGTGCAACCGCTATGATCGGCCGGTTATTTTTTCTGATTTGCTTTTTGATGGCAACTTTTGCGCCATTGGCTGTGCTGGCTCAATCAACAGATCCGAAATTGGTGCCTGATGTCTCGCAACGCAAAATCAGTATTGAATCAAGCTTCACTGGCGCCAATCTCTTGCTGTTCGGTGCGATAATTTATCCTCGCGGCGTAGCACCGGAAGGCGAAATAGACGTCGCCGTTGTTCTGCGCGGGCCAAGCCAGGCGATAACGCTTAGAGAAAAGCAGCGCATTCTGGGCATTTGGGTGAATGCGGATAGTCACGAATTTCTGTCGGTTCCGGGATATTATGCCGTCGCTTCATCCCGGCCGCTCAAAAAAATTGTGAAGCCGCGCACGGCGGATATTTACGAATTGGGCGTGGACAGACTGCAGCTGTCACCAAGTGGCAGTTTTGAATCAAAGAATAAGCGCCGATTTGAAGCAGGCTTGGTTGACCTTAACAAACGCGGCGGTCTTTTCCGTCAATATAACAACCGCGTGGAAATCACCGATTCTGTCCTATACCGGGCGCGTCTCTATGTGCCATCAAGCGTGCCGGTTGGCCGTTATACCGCAGAAACCCTACTTATCCGCAACGGCCAAGTAATTATGGCCGATGACAGTGTAGAGATTGAAGTCCGTAAAGCCGGGTTTGAACGGTTGGTAACGGTATTGGCCGACCGGTATTCACTGATTTACGGCATATTGGCTGTCATTATTTCAGTGCTGTTCGGATGGATTGCTGCCCTTATTTTCCAGCGCGTCTAAAAAAGCGGCTTCGCGGCAGAAATAAAGGCCAATTATGGTAAACAAAATATTTACCTGCTCGCGCTAACCGTTGTTCTTCACTCATTTCTCGAAAGAAGAAACGGCCGATGGATATCGATAATCAAGACTTTTCCGACAAGCAGCCCTTGTCTCAGGATGGCGCTCAAGCAAATGGAGCAGAAAGTGCGGCTCCGGTTGAACAAGCCCAGTCCGTATCCCTCGCTCCAGGTGGAAACGGCACTGCACAGAATGCCGCAGATGCACCCCAGGGCCGGAATTTGCATCATATCGGTTTCGTAATGGAAATTGCAGGGTCCGGGTCGCAGATCAGTGTGGATGCAAAAATTCTTCAAAAATTGCAGGAGAATAGTGACCCCAGTATCCAAATGGCAGGCCAGGTCGGAAGCCAGATTAAGATCCGCGTAGGCAGCGTCTGGCTGCTAGCGAGCATTCGCACACAAAAATTGGAAAGCGGCGCCGAGGGCATAATCAACGCCGCCGTCGACTTTCTGGGCGAAGGAGACGAAGAAAAGCTCACCGGGAAAATCTACAATTTCCGCCGCGGTGTGACCCGTTACCCCGTACCTGGATCAGAAGTATATGCCGTTTCAACGGCTGATCTTAACCAGGTATATGCCGCCGATTCGCGCGCGCATGTCGAGCTGGGAACGGTTTTCCCGACAAAAGATATTCGCGGCGCATTATATGTCGATGCCATGCTCGGTAAGCATTTCGCGCTTTTGGGCTCTACCGGTACCGGTAAATCTACCAGCGCTGCGCTTATTCTCCACCGCATTTGCGACCTCGCGCCTGAAGGCCATATCGTGATGGTTGATCCGCATGGCGAATATAGTGCTGCGTTTGAGGGTAACGGTTCGCTGTTCGATGTGAACAATATCGCGATGCCATATTGGCTGATGAATTTTGCTGAACATTGCGAAGTTTTCGTCAAATCAACAGGTGACGAACGCCAGGTTGATTGCGACATTCTTTCGCGCTGCCTGCTTCAGGCACGCAACAAAAATCGTCTTGCCGAAAGCGTTGGCAAACTTACCGTCGACGCGCCCATCCCTTATCTGCTTTCCGATCTGGTCAACATTATCCAGACCGAAATGGGTAAGCTGGACAAAGCAACTTCCACTGCGCCCTTTATGCGGCTGAAAACAAAAATCGAAGAAATGAAGGCCGACCCGCGGTATAATTTCATGTTTTCCGGCATGCTGGTCGGTGATACAATGACCGATTTTCTGGGCAAAATTTTCCGTCTGCCGTCAAATGGCAAACCGATTTCGATCATCGACGTGTCATCAATCCCATCAGACATTACCTCAACCGTCGTGGCAGTTCTGTCCCGTCTGGTTTTCGACTATGCGATCTGGTCTCGCAACGAACCACAACGACCGATCTTGCTCGTTTGTGAGGAGGCCCACAGATATATCCCGTCGGAACGCATTTCCAAAGAAAGCGCCGTTCGCTCCATCCTTGAGCGTATCGCGAAGGAGGGTCGTAAATATGGTGTGTCGCTCGGCCTTATTACCCAGCGTCCATCAGATTTGGCCGAAGGCGTGCTGTCGCAATGCGGCACCATACTTTCGATGCGCCTGAACAATGATCGCGACCAAGCCTTCGTTCGGGCAGCGATGCCCGAAGGTGCACGGGGGTTCCTCGATGCTATCCCGGCGCTGCGTAACCGGGAGATTATCATCTGCGGTGAAGGTGTTTCCATCCCGATCCGCGTTGCCCTCGATACTCTCGAAGAGGAAAAGCGTCCGGCATCGGAGGATCCAGTATTCTCCGAATTGTGGAAAGAAACTGGCGGAGAAGACGAGATTCTGACCCGCGTCGTCCAAAGATGGCGCAGTCAGGGAAGATAGAATTCCATCAATGCTTGAATAGAGAAAGCCCGCGCATTAAACGCGGGCTTTCTTTTTATATGCGGAGTCCCAAATATGCCGAAGCTCATCCTAGTCCGCCACGGCCAGTCCCAATGGAACCTGGAAAACCGTTTCACAGGATGGTGGGACGTTGATGTAACCGAAAAGGGCGCCAAGGAGGCTTGGGAGGCTGGCGAGCTGATGAAAGAAAAAGGAATTTCGCCCGACCTTTGCTTTACCAGCTTTCAAACGCGCGCGATAAAAACGCTCAATCTGGCTTTGGAGGCAATGGGAAAAATGTGGCTTCCTGTTACCAAAGACTGGCAACTGAATGAACGCCACTATGGAGGGCTCACCGGCCTCAACAAACAAGAAACGCGTGACAAGCATGGCGACGAGCAGGTGCATATCTGGCGCCGCAGTTTTGATACGCCGCCGCCGCCAATTGAAAAGGGCAGTGAATATGATCTGTCCGGCGACCCGCGATATGCCGGCATCGATGTTCCGCAAGCCGAGAGCCTGAAAAACACCATTGAACGGGTGCTTCCTTATTGGGATAGCGCCATATTGCCGGAACTAGCGGCTGGAAAAACCGTGTTGATTTCTGCTCACGGCAACAGTCTTCGTGCGTTGGTGAAACATCTTTCGGAAATTAGCGACGATGAAATTACCGGACTGGAAATTCCTACCGGTCAACCGATCATATATGATTTCGAAGGTGGAAAAGCGGTTGGTGAACGCTATTATCTAGCGGATAGCTAAAGCCTGTAAGCTGGCGCCAGATTGACTAGCTTGCAGGAGACTTGCCGGCGCGCTTTTCCCGGTACATCCTACGGTCAACCTTTTCCATAATGTCATCAGCAGTCTTGCCAGCTTCTAACATGCTGTGACCCAGCGATATCGTGGGATTGACGATCTCTCCCTCCACATCGATCTGCAATTTGGAAACTTCACTGCGCAGTTCTTCAACCTTAGCCAAAACCTCGTCGTCATTGGTGCTATCCAGCAATATACCGAATTCGTCGCCGCCAAGGCGCGCCGCAACGTCAGAACGACGGATATTATCCACAAGCACATTTGCTATAGCAATCAGAACTTTATCGCCGATGACATGCCCCATTCCGTCATTGACGGCCTTCAATTCGTCTACATCGATGAAGATAATGCCATAGTCGCCGCCGTAACGCTCTGCGCGCCAGCTCCATCTTTCCAACACTTCCAGAAAGTGACGGCGGTTGAATAGAGGTGTCAAAGTGTCGCGGCTGGCAAGCCTTTCAAGCTTGACGATCTTTTGCTTTAATAGCGCATTTTCACGGCGGAGCTCTTCCAATGAAGCGCTGGACGCACCATCGTTTTTCGCATGCTTCTCTGGTTCGACATCTTGCATCTAACATTCCCCTTGGCGCGACCCGCGGGTTAGTGACATTTGCGCCTCTTACAACAATATTTTAATTATAATGCAACAATTTACTTCCTTGGCCCGGTTGCTTCTCCATGACCGGAGATAAAGTTATGCATCCACATCCCGATTGCATGATCCATTGCGCGCGGCTATGGCGCTTCATCTCTTTCTCGTTGGCAAAATTGGGGCCTGAAAATTGAGTGATAGTGACGCAGTTGTTGGAATCATCATGGGTAGCAAGTCCGATTGGGACACCATGCGCGAAGCCGCGGATATTCTCGACCAGCTTAAAATCCCGTATGAATGCCGGGTCGTATCGGCGCATCGCACACCCGACCGCCTGTATGAATATTCAAAATCAGCAAAAACCCGCGGTTTGAAATGCGTCATTGCAGGTGCCGGCGGAGCCGCGCATCTTCCCGGAATGGTTGCCGCAATAACACCTCTACCCGTGCTGGGCGTACCTGTTCAGTCAAAGGCGCTCGACGGTATGGACAGTCTTTTGTCGATAGCCCAAATGCCCGGCGGCGTGCCGGTTGGCACGCTTGCCATTGGCAAACCCGGCGCGAAAAATGCAGGCTTGCTTGCCGCAGCGATGCTGGCAACCTTTGATGAAAAGCTTGCTGAACGCCTGGACGCATGGCGCGCCGCCCAAACAGCCTCTGTTGGCGAGACGCCTGAATGAGCACGCTTTCGCCCGGATCGACCATCGGCATATTGGGCGGCGGACAACTTGGGCGTATGCTTGCAATATCGGCAGCACAGCTCGGCTATCGCTGTCATATTTTTGCGCCAGAAGAAGATAGTGTCGCTGCCGAAGTTGCCGCAGAGTTTACCTGTGCTTCTTTCGATAGCATCAATGAGGTCAGCAACTTTGCAACCCAATGCGAAGTGATTACCTATGAATTTGAAAATATACCAGTAGCTCCCCTGAAACGGATAGCAGACAAAATATTGCTGCGCCCGGGCACGCGCGTTCTGGAAGTTGCCCAAAGCCGTTTGGAAGAGAAACGCTTTGTTGGTGAATATGGCGGCAAGACAGCTAAATTTGCAGATGTCCCTGTTGAGATAGCACTTGGCGAAGCCCTTATGGCCGTTGGCCTGCCCGCTATCCTAAAGACCAACAGAATGGGGTATGATGGCAAGGGGCAAGTTCGCGTAACCCATGACAATGACTTGGCCGGTATTTGGCGGCGGGCAGGCGGTGATCAGCTTATCGCCGAATCCGTGGTGGAATTTGACGCAGAATTTTCGGTCATTCTCGTGCGGGGTGCCGACGGCGAAATACGTTATTGGGAAAGCACGCGCAATGTGCACGAAGATGGCATCCTCGCGCGATCATCATTACCTGCTGGCCCGCTCATTGAAAGCCAGCAGGCCGAGGCGCGCAGGCTAAGCGCGCAAATTGCCGATGCACTGGGATATGTTGGCGTCTTCACATGCGAATTTTTTGCCACAGCATCCGGACCGGTTTTTAACGAGATGGCACCACGCGTACATAATAGCGGCCATTGGACAATCGAAGGCTCTGTTACCAGTCAATTTGAAAACCATATCCGCGCCATTTGCGGCCTTCCCCTGGGTGATACCGGCCTTACGTCCGAACGTATGGAGATGGACAATATCATCGGTGATAAAGGTGCGGGCGCGGCAAAGATGCTCACCGCCGGCGATGCGCATCTGCACCTTTATGGCAAAGGCGAAGCGCGCGATGGGCGCAAGATGGGCCACCTGACGCGTCTCTATCGCTGAACGACCGCACAAAAGCTGTTGAGTCCGCCCCGCTTGCAGTTTAGGCCGGTGAGCTATGGATCATCCTGAAATCATCCTCGTTTTGGCACGCGCCGCAAATGGCGTGATTGGCAAAGACGGCGACTTGCCGTGGCGCATTCCGGCGGACCTGAGACATTTCAAGCAGGTTACCAAAGGCCGCCCCATGATTATGGGCCGCAAGACTTTTGATAGCTTGCCGGGCATTTTGGAAGGACGGCGGCATATCGTGCTGACCCGCGATACCGAATGGCAACCGGAAGATGATCCTGAAGATGACGATGTTGAAATTGTCCATTCACCCGAAGAAGCGTTGGAGCATGGGCATTCGGGCCATGTCTGCGTGATTGGCGGCGCGGAAATCTACATGCTATTCTTACCTAAGGCCGACCGGATTGAACTGACTGAAGTGCATGCAAAGCCAAAGGGCGATACGAAAATGCCTGCTTTCGACGGCAAAATTTGGAAAGAAACGGCGCGTGAAGACCATGCCGCAGACGGCGAACGTCCGGGATTTTCCTTCGTCACACTGGAACGCAAGAAGAAGCTGTAGGGGGCAATCCATGGCGAAGAAAATCGGGCTTTCATTGCTGGCGATCATCGTGATTGCGGCCATCGGGTTTTTCGCGCTTGCGCCGAAATTGGCCGAAGAGAGCATGAATAAGGTCGATGGCAAACCATTGCCGGAAATTCGCACCGATGCGCGGGCGTTGCATAAAACCCTGACCATCGTCGATTTGCATAGCGACAGCCTGCTATGGAAGCGCGACATTACAGAGCGAGCGACACGCGGCCATGTTGATTTGCCGCGGCTGGCAGATGGCAATGTCGCGCTGCAAATATTCTCCAGCGTGACCAAGACGCCAAAGGACCAGAATTACGATAATAACAGCGCGGATGGCGACAATATTACAATGCTCGCCATTGGGCAGATGCAGCCAATTCGGACCTGGGGTTCGCTGCTGGAAAGATCCCTGTTTCACGCCGAAAAGCTTGATGATGCCGTCAAATCCTCCGCAAATGTGTTGCGGAAAATGGAAACTGCCCAAGAGCTGACCAAACTTCTTGAAGCCAGGAAATGCGGAGATTGCGTCGGCGTGAGCCAAACGGGAGATGCATCGGCTTCTGCAGGAAAACCGATCGGCGCACTGTTTTCGGCAGAAGGCCTCCACAGCCTTGAAGGCAAACGCGAAAACCTCGGCAAGCTATATGATGCGGGTATGCGGATGGCCGGCCTAACCCATTTCTTTGACAATGAACTTGCTGGCTCCATGCATGGCGAAACGAAAGCTGGCCTGACCGAATTTGGCCGGGAGATCGTGCGCGCGATGGAAGAAATGGGCATGATTGTCGATATCGCGCATCTTTCCCATGCGGGCGTGAAAGAAGTGCTCGCGTCGGCAAGGCGGCCAGTTGTATCTTCACATGGCGGCGTGCAGGCGACTTGCAACGTGAACCGCAATCTTAGCGATGAAGAGATTAAGGGCGTCGCGGCAACCGGCGGCATTATTGGGGTGGGATATTGGCCCGGAGCGGTATGCGACACCGATCCAAAGGCCATCGCAAAAGCGATGAAGCATATCCGCGATCTGGTCGGTATCGAACATGTTGCGCTGGGCAGCGATTATGATGGCGCGGTTACCACGCGTTTCGATACGTCAGGTTTGGTGCATGTGACACAGGCGCTGATGGATATCGGCTTTACCGACGATGAAATTCGCGCGGCAATGGGCGGCAATGCAATCAGCGTGATCACGGCAGGGCTTGTTCCATTTGCGAGCGTGCCGAAAGAAACACCCGCAGAGTGAGCATTCCGGTCATCCATCACGGCGACCTGATGCCCGGTGATCTACGCGGTGGAATCGCGGCGCTCGGCAATTTTGATGGCTTCCATCTGGGGCATCAGGCCGTGGCTGGCGCAGCGATAGAGAAGGCACGCGCCGAAAACCGCCCCGCCGTCATTGCGACTTTTGATCCGCATCCGGTGCGGCATTTCGCCCCGCATGTGCCGCCCTTCCGGCTGACCACATTGGAACAACGCCGGGAAATATTCGCCGATGCGGGGGCGGATGCTATGTTGGTGTTCGATTTCGGTGATGCGCTTGCGGCGACCACCGCCGAAGATTTTATCGCTAAGTTGCTTGTGGAGCGTCTTGGCATATCGGCGGTTGTGACTGGCGAGGATTTCACTTTCGGCAAAGCGCGGGGAGGCAATATAGGCGTGCTACGCGGTTTTGGCGGCGAACATGGTCTGGAAAGCATCGCGGTCGGTCCGGTTGAGAACGATGGCGGCGTGATTTCATCCAGCCGCATTCGCGATGCATTGAAGGCGGGCGATATCGCTGCGGCTAATGCGCTGCTCACCCGCCCCTTTGCCGTGCGCGGTAAGGTGCAACATGGCGACAAGAATGGCCGCTTGCTCGGCTTTCCAACCGCCAATATCGATATGGATCACTATCTGCGCCCTCGCTATGGAATCTACGCTGTGCGCGGGAAGCTGCCCGATGGAACAATGCTCAACGGCGCAGCCAATATGGGCATCCGGCCAAGCTTTGATCCGCCCAAGGAACTGCTCGAACCACATTTTTTTGGCTTTGACGGCGATCTATATGGTCAAGAAATAGAAGTTGAATTTCATAGCTTTATTAGGCCAGAAGAGAAATTTGATGATCTGGATTCGTTGAAGGAACAGATGCACAGAGATTGCGAGGAAGCAAAAAGGCTGCTCGCTTAGACGGGGAAACGGGGCAACATGAATTCACTTTTGGGCAGAAGCGCCATCGTTGCGCTATTGATTATCTTCGGTGCATTTTCTTTATTTCAGGCAAGCTGGCTGGCCGATACGCCCACTGGCGGCCCCAAACTGGTTGCAAGCGGTCCGGTCGATTTGCCCCGTGATGCCCGCGGCTGCACGAGCCAGGGCGCTGCTGGTTGGGGCGCAGTTGCCACCAGTCCAGAAACGCGCATGTTGCAAATGGCGGCCGGTAATGAGGCAGACGGCATCAACATCGATAGCGAGTTAGTGGGCGATATTGCCGTTCTCCCGCGTTTTTTTGCGGGCAAATGTCCTTCCGATGCATCACGCCCGCGCACTCCCATTCAGGCCGCTGCGGCGCAACTGACCAAGCCTGATCAATTTATATCGGTCAATGATGCGGCGCATGCCAAAGCTGCGCTCGCCGCCCTGCCAGCGCATGAAGCCCGCATTTACTATGGTCCCGACGCGGCAACCGCAGCGCTTGGCGACAACCCGTCCTTCTCAATCCCCGCCGCACAGCAATGCGCCAGCGATTACGGGCTTAGCGGCATGTGGGGCAGCGTTCCGGAAAGCT
>CAKZNA010000037.1 GCA_937129355.1 uncultured Sphingomonadales bacterium
TGGCACGCCGACTCGCGAGCCCTGCCCAACGCCCCCCTCTTCACCAGCGCAGGGAACGGCCGGCTACTTCTTCTCCGGCGATTTCTTCTCCCGTGACTTCGACCGGCGTCCTTTCTGCCCCGTCATCATTTCGCCGACGACGAGATCGACGAACTGCGGCGTCAGGCGAAGGCGGGGCTGGATGCCCGTCTCGACGTGCAACCTCTGGCGGCGGCGCGGGAGGACTATGACGCCAGACTCGATTTCGAGCTCGGCGTGATCGAGGGAATGGGCTTTCCGGGATATTTCCTGATTGTTGCCGATTTTATCAAATGGGCGAAAGAGCGCGACATAGCCGTGGGCCCCGGCCGTGGTTCTGGTGCGGGTTCGGTTGTCGCATGGTCGCTCACAATCACCGATCTTGATCCGATCAAGCTCGGGCTGCTCTTCGAGCGCTTTTTGAACCCCGACCGTGTGTCGATGCCGGATTTCGATATCGATTTCTGCGAGACGCGGCGCGGCGAAGTCATCCGCTATGTGCAGCAGAAATATGGCAATCGTCAGGTCGCCCAAATCATCACATTCGGAAAACTAAAAGCGCGGGCGGTTCTGCGCGACACAGGCCGCGTGCTGCAAATGAGCTATGGGCAGGTGGACCGGCTTTGTAAGCTGGTCCCGAATAACCCGGCTAAACCAACCGATTTGAAGGAGGCTTTGGCAACGGTGCCAGAGCTTCGCGAAGAAGTTCGCCGCGAGCCGCAAGTGAAGCGGTTATTTGATCTGGCGCTAAAATTGGAAGGCTTGCCGCGGCATAGCTCGACCCATGCCGCTGGCGTGGTGATTGGTGACCGTGATTTGTCAGAGCTGGCGCCGTTATACCGTGATCCACGTTCTGAAATTCCGGTGACGCAGTTTGACATGAAATATGTCGAAATCGCGGGGCTTGTGAAGTTTGATTTTCTTGGCCTGAAAACGCTGTCAGTGTTGCAGCGCGGCGTTCAAATGCTGGAGAAGATCGGCGTAAATGTCGACTTGGAAAATCTGGGCGATGATGATCCGGCTGTATACGAGCTATTGCAACGAAGCGATACTGTAGGCGTGTTCCAGCTGGAATCCGAAGGTATGCGGCGCACGCTGTCTGCGGTAAAACCCACGAATTTTGGCGACATTATTGCGCTCGTTTCGCTCTATCGTCCGGGGCCGATGGATAATATTCCGATGTTTGGCCGCCGTAAAAATGGCGAAGAGAAGATTGAATATCCGCATCCATTGCTGGAGCCTGTGCTCAACGAGACTTACGGAATCTTCGTCTATCAGGAACAGGTGATGCAGGCCGCGCAAATCCTTGCGGGCTATAGCCTTGGCGAAGCGGATTTGCTGCGCCGTGCGATGGGTAAGAAAATACAAGCCGAGATGGACGCGCAGCGTGAACGCTTTGTTTCGGGCTGCGCGCAGCATGATATCAACCCCGAATATGCCAACGAGCTGTTCGATTTGATCGATAAATTTGCAGGCTATGGCTTCAACAAAAGCCATGCGGCGGCTTATGCGCTGCTCGCCTATCAAACAGCTTGGATGAAAACCTATCATCCGGAAGCATTTTTCGCCGCCTCGATGTGTTTCGATATGCATCAAACTGACAAGCTTGCGATCTTTGTCGATGATATGCGGCGGATGGAAGTCCGCTGCCTGCCGCCGTGCATCAATGCCAGCAGCGCGGAATTCGCGGTCGAAGAGGATGGCGATGGTCTTGCTGTTCGATATGCGTTGGCCGGCCTAAAAAATGTCGGTGAGAAGGCGATGGAGGGCGTTGCCGAAGAACGTACCGAAAATGGGTTGTTCAGGGATTTGGATGATTTTGCGGGGCGCGCCGATCCGGCTCAAATCAACCGCCGAAGTCTTGAAAATCTGGCTGCATCAGGCGCTTTCGATTCCGTAGAACCCAATCGCGGCGCTATCGCCGCTGCCGCCGAATTGTTGCTTGCAACGGCAACATCTGCGCGTGATGCGCGGGAAAGCGGGCAGGGCGGTCTGTTTGCTGAAGGCGGCGAGGTAGACATCGCGCATATTCGCCTCGATCCCGATGCCAGTTGGTCCGTTGGTGAAATTATGGTGCATGAAAAGGAAGCCTTTGGTTTCTATTTTGCTGCTCACCCGGTTTCCCAATTTCAGGCGATTGCAGAAAGCCACGGCGCGAAAAGCCACGGTGAGTTGCTTCTGACGGGCCATATTCCCGAAGGCACGCGCCGCCCGGGTAAAATGGCCGCAATGATTGAAGGCGTGCGTTGGCGGGAGTCTAGACGCGGCAAGCGTTTTGTGATGGTCGAATGTTCCGATGCCACTGGCCAATTTTCGGCAAGCTGCTTTGAAGACGGCGTGGCCGAACAGCTCGCCGAGTGGGGTAAAGAGGCCGCCTGCCTGTTGCTGGATGTGGAGATGGATATGCCAGCCGGCGAAGACACGCCGCGATTTGCGATCCGTAGCGCCAAGCCGCTGGAAGGGTTGAGCAATGTCACGCGCCTGAAAATGTCGATGGAGGTTCAAAAAGAATCTGCATTTCAAGAAATGCAACATTTGCTTATGCCGTTATTGGGAGGACGAAGTGAACTGACTATTCATACGCTTGTTGCGAATGGCAAAGTCGCAGAAGTGAAGCCAAAAGAAAAGTTTTTGCTCGATGCAGAAGTGAAATCACAGCTTTCGGATATTGAAGGCGTTTCGAATGTAGAGCTTGCACCAATGGGCGCTCCGCATCTATCGGTTGTAAGATAAAACTGAATCTTAGGAGAGAATTATGCTGGGAGGCATCCAGAACAGCAAGTTGCTGGTCACCAACCTTATCGACCATGCCGCGCGCGAACATACGAACCGCGAGATAGTATCTTATTGGGCCGATGGCTCGTTAACGCGCAGCAACTGGGGTGAGATTGGCGTGGAGGCACGCAAATTCTCTCAAGCCTTGCAAAAACTGGGCATGAAAAAAGGCGACCGGATTGCGACCATCGCCATGAACCATGTGCATCATTTGGCGACATGGTACGGCACCGCCGGCATTGGTGGCGTTTTGCACACGATCAATCCGCGCCTGTTTGAAGAACAGCTGGTTTATATCTGCAACCATGCCGAGGACCGCGTTCTGCTATTCGACAAAATGTTCACACCGATTATCGAACTTATCAAACCGCAGCTGAAAACGGTCGAGCATTTCATCCAGTTTGATGGCGAGAAGGGCGAATATTCGACCTACCGCGAACTGGTTGATGCGGAAGATGGCGATTTTACATGGGTTGATGTTGAAGAAAATGATCCTGTTGGGCTTTGCTATACCAGCGGCACTACGGGCAATCCAAAGGGCGTGCTGTATGAGCATCGCTCCAATGTTATCCATGCGATTACAGAGGTTCAGCCTGATGTCATGGATCTTGCGACCAAATCTGTGATGCTGCCGGTGGTTCCCATGTTCCACGCAAACGCTTGGGGCATACCCTTTGCGGCGGCGGCAGTGGGTTCGAAACTTGTTTTCTCTGCCAGCAATGAAGCACCAGTCCTTTGGAAGCTCATCCGCGAGGAAAAAGTCACGCATAGCGCGGGCGTTCCAACCGTCTGGCTTTCCATGTTTGCCGATATGGACACGAATGGCGGCGATTATGGCGATCTGACGACGGTTATCATCGGCGGTTCGGCTTGCCCGCGTGCGATGATTGAGCGGCTGATGAAAAACGACATTCGCGTCGGCCATGCATGGGGCATGACTGAAACGTCGCCGATTGGCACGACTGGCGCTTACCCCGCCAATTGGGATGAGCTGAGCTTTGACGAGCAGGTTGATGTTATCTGTATGCAGGGACGGCCCCCATATGGCGTGGAGCTGCGCGTTGTGGACGAGGATGGCAATGAGCTGCCGCGCGATGGAGAAAGCAGCGGAACTTTGGAAATTCGCGGGCCATGGATCATCCAGCGCTATTTTCAGGCCGATGAAGATGCCGTCGGAGAGGATCGCTGGTTCGACACAGGCGACGTTGCCGTGTTGCATCCTGATGGCACGATGCAGATTACCGACCGCGCGAAAGATGTCATCAAATCGGGCGGGGAGTGGATCAGTTCGATTGAGCTTGAAAATGCCGCTGTGGGCGCTCCCGGCGTTGCGGAGGCGGCAGCGGTTGGCGTGTATCACCCGAAATGGGACGAGCGGCCGTTGCTGATTGTCGTGCGCAAACCGGACAGCGATGTCAGCGGCGATGATATTAAGAGCTATCTGACCGACAAGATCGCCAAATGGTGGATGCCCGATGAGGTTATTTTTGTCGATGAACTACCGCATACCGCCACCGGCAAAATCCTGAAACGTGCGCTGCGCGACGAATATAAGGATTATAAACTGGCTGGCGTAGAATGAGCAGCGAGGGTTATATCGACCCGACCCGCGCGGCGTTCGACCTGTTCAAATCGCTGCCCCGCGACACGCCGATCAATATGCTGAATCTTATCCGGTATAATGACGCGGCGAAATATCCGGACGGGCACGAGAATGCCGCGCATGGCTGGAGCGGCGAGCGGGCCTATACCGAATATGGCAAAACCAGCGGGCCGATCTTCACCCGCGTTGGCGGCGGTATCGTTTGGCGCGGGCAGATGGAGGCGATGGTGACGGGGCCGGAGGACAAGCAATGGGATTTGGCCTTTATCGCCTCCTATCCGCATGCGGGCGCTTTCCTTGAAATGGTGACCGATCCGGATTATCAAAAGGCGGTGGTGAACCGGCAAGCCGCTGTTCTCGACAGCCGCCTTATCCGTTTTGCGCCGTTGGAAATCGAAGGCAACAGCTTCGCCTAAAGCAACGACATTTGCCCATCGGCATTGGGGCGCATGAACAGGTCGCTGCGCACATGCCATTTATCCATGCCGAGCGCATATTTGCGCATCAACCGCTTCATCCGCGTCCTTGTAAGCTCCGCCCACGGGCCGCCGCCGCGCATCCGCGAACCAAAGCGCGCGTCATTATCCTTTCCGCCGCGCATATCGCGCAGGATATTCATCACCTTCTTCGCGCGGTCGGGATAATGCACATCCAGCCAATCACGAAATAGCGGCGCGACTTCATGCGGCAGCCGCAGCGGTATCCAGCTAATACTCTTCGCCCCCGCCTCCGCCGCAGCATCCGCAATCGCCTCCAATTCATGATCGGTGATCGCGGGAATGACGGGCGCGATGTTAACATGCACATATATCCCGGCATCCGACAAAGCCCGCACCGCCTCCAATCGCTTCGCAGGCGCAGAGGCGCGCGGCTCCAAAACCCTTGCCAATGCCCCGTCCAGCGTCGTCACCGAAATCGCCACACCGGTCAGCCGCTTTCTCGCCAGCGCAGCCAGCAGATCAATATCCCGCGTCACCCGAGCCGATTTGGTGGTGATCACAATCGGATGCTGCGCCTCGACCATCAATTCCAATATCTGTCGCGTAATCCGGTAGCGATCCTCGATGGGCTGATACGGGTCGGTATTGGTGCCGATGGCGATGGGCGCAGGCTTGTAGCTCCGCTTCGCCAATGTCGCGCGCAGCAACTCCGCACCATCGGGTTTGGCAAACAACTTGCTTTCAAAATCCAGGCCCGGCGACAGGTCATGGTAAGCATGCGTCGGCCGCGCATAGCAATAGGCACAGCCATGCTCACACCCGCGATAGGCATTCACCGACCGATCAAAAGGCAGGTCGGGCGAGCTATTGAAGGTAAGTATGCTTTTCGGAAATTCCTCGGTAACGCTGGTGCGCAATTTGGGGAGCGGGCCATCGATATCCTCTCGCTCATCCAGCCAATCGCCATCCTCCTCCCGCGCCTTCAGATTGAAGCGGGTAGGGGAAGCATTTGCAGGCGCGCCGCGACCTTTTGTTGGCGGATGAGGCATTGCGCCATTCTATCAGAGTAAAGAGAACAAAAAAAGAACATTTGGAATTGATTGCTTGGAATGTCCACTTTGGGCGCAAAAGCGGATGTTAGGAAATGAGCTTCTGACAATCCTTCCAGATTACAATTCTACGGTATCCAACAGATTTTTGTGGTCCCAGCCCTTACTGCGGGACTTTATCATTTCATAAAACCCCAACAATTCTGGTCCGGTTTGAATTAGTTCAAACCAGACCCCAGGTCCCTTCAGATAAGTGAAAACACCTCCCCCTTGATTAATTTTACAAACCGGTTCCAACCCGGCATTTCGAGCGTCTTCAATGGATGCTTCCATATCATCAGTTTCAAATTGCACATGGTGCAACCCCCAAATGCCCGCCTTTACAAACTCTTGGTATGGAGATGGCGCATCGTTGAGCGGTTTGATCAATTCAATCTGCACATCATCTTTATAAGCCAGAGCCACATCGATTTCGATGTCAGAATCTTCTCCGTTCATAGTTGCATGCATCGTGACACTTTGCATCAATGTCCAGGGACCGATGCCCAACATGTCCGTCCAAGCGCGGGCGGTGGCTTCTATGTCATCTGTTAAATACCCTAATTGGGTGATCGGTCCAAACAGATTGCTACCCGTTATCATTTGACATTCTCCCGATTTACGAAACACCAATCTGTAGTGGCAGGAAAATACAATGTCGATATTGACTGCCCAATCGCGATTTCCGCTTTCTGGATAATTCGGACAAAATGCTTCAACTGCATTAACAACAATACTCAAAGGAGTGGGGCATGCAACGAAGAACACAGTTTCAAGGGCAAATAGCTTTAGTGACGGGAGGGGCAGCTGGGATCGGGCGGGCGGTTTGTGAAGCGCTGTGTGAACAAGGAGCGATCGTCTATGCCGCTGACATCAACGACGCCGGATTGCAAAAGCTGGCTGATGCCGCGCCCGATGGCGGGAGCATTACGCCAGTAAAAATGGATGTCAGTCAGCAACGGGGTTTTAAAAATGCGATTGATCGTATCGTCGATGAGCAAGGTCAACTCGATATATTGATCAACAATGCTGGCATTGTACTGGGCGGTGATTTTGGTGAAACATCAATGGAGTCGATTGAACGGATCATCAATATCAATCTATGGAGTGTTATCTATGGCACCAAGCTTGCCTATGCTCAAATGCGAAAACAGGGACACGGGCATATCGCAAATGTATCATCTTCGGCCGGTATGATGCCGGTCCCAAATTCTGCTGTCTATAGCGCGATTAAGCACGCCATCGTTGGATTAAGCCACTCGCTACGTCCGGAAGCAGAGCTCGACGGAGTCAAGGTCAGCGTGATCCTTCCTGGGATGGTGGAGTCAGACCTATGGGACAACGCAGACAATGTGAAAGACTATGATTACAAGAAAACAATGGAAAGTTCGGGCATGAAACCGATCACTGCCGCTGAAGCTGCTGACGCCATTTTGGAAGGGATGAGCATTAACAAACGCTCCATTATCTTTCCATTCTTGAACAGGGTTATTCTTCGCGCCTATCAGCTAATGCCAAACCTGATTACGAAGGCGGTGGTAAAACCGCTTGCGAGCTGATGATTTGTCATATCTCAATAAAAGCTTATGTCCGCTTTCGGGATAAAGCGGACATCGCGATTAGACTGTTATTCTTCGTCCCCTTTAACATCATAAATCCATCCACCTTCCGGCTCGAAATTGCCCTGCCAATAAGGGTCATTGCCCGATAGCCGCACAAAAGGCTCACTCACATCCGCTGTCGTTCCGCCCAAATCCTCCTGCCGTGCGGCGCATTCATTCAGGATTTCTGCAATTTCCGCCTCTGCGCGCTCGTCTAGCTCTATGCCCGAAAAACCCGCTAGCTGCGCGGCGGCGCTTTCGGTTTGTTTGCTGGTGAGTTTTGTCGGGCCGCCATCGCTGCGCATGGTTACCACGCTGCTTTGCGCTACTGCGCCGCTTGCGCCTGTCGGGTTACCCGAAACAGACTGCGCGCTGCTTTTGACATAATTCACTGTCACGCGCTTACTGCCGCCGTCGCCATAATGGCGCAGCATGAAGATCAACAACTGATCGCTGAATTTGCGTTTATATCCGACCAGCTTTCCGCGTTGCCACACAGGCTCCAATTGTCCTTCAATCGTGCGTTCAAAGGCTAGGTCTTTCAGATATCCCATCGCCATTTCCAGCGCGGCTTCCCACGCCTTTCGAAACTCGCCGCCTTTTGGATGGCGGCGCAGGTAATAGGCGCCGGGTGCAGTCAGATTGACCGATTTTGCCGCCCGCGTGACGCTACCGGTTTCGGCTAGCGTTTGAATAAACGCCTTTTGACGGGCAGGGGACCAGCCATTCTCCCGCTGTTTACACGGGACGGGCGCGAATTCGGTGATGTTGGTGGGGAGATGGTCGGCGATTATCTTCTTGGATGAATCGGACATGTGGTGAAGTATAACCAAATAGGTTAATTTGTCAAGATTTGATTAAGCTATACAATGCTCCAACCGTCATTCCGGACTTGATCCGGAATCTAGTCCTGACAGTTCCGATGCTGGATTCCGGATCAAGTCCGGAATGACGTATTGGGGAGCGGGAACGCTTAGGCAGCGAAACCTATTTCTCTCGCAGACGCGGCATCAATTCCACGAAATTACAAGGCTTATGGCGGCTATCAAGCTGCGTTGCCAATATGCCGTCCCAACCATCTTTCACTGCGCCGTTGGAGCCGGGCAGGGCAAAGATATATGTGCCGCGCGATAGCACGGCACAGGCGCGGGATTGGATGGTAGATGTACCGATATTTTCATAGCTGAGCATTCGGAACAACTCGCCAAAGCCGGGGATATCCTTGGATTTAACGCGTTCCAGCGCTTCAGGAGTGATATCGCGGCCCGTAAGGCCGGTGCCGCCAGTGGTAATGACACAATCGACATTCTGATCATCAATCAAGCCGTGAAGGCGGGCAACCAGAAGCGATTTTTCGTCACGCAATATTTCGCGATCAACCAAATTATGTCCGGCTTTTTCAATCCGATCGGCAAGGATGTCACCGCTAGTGTCATCTTTTTCGCTACGCGTGTCCGAAATGGTCAGAAGCGCGATGTTGATCGGTTTAAAAGTAAGGCTTTCGTCAATTGCCAAGGCTGGCTCCTGTGTTTTTTACTGCGACGCTGATGCCATCGCTGCCGGGGAATTTTGGCCAGCTATATTGGGCCAATCCAGTCATCGATCCGCCGCTTTTCCCTGCGCGCATTTCGTAAATCCAGTAATTGCGCAGGATGATGCCGACATATCCGCGCGTTTCCCAGTAAGGGATGCTTTCAATGTAAAGCAGCGGGTCGCCATTATCGCGAACTTCGCTATTCCAGCGGGAAACAGGGGCGGGGCCAGCATTATATGCCGCGATTACTTTGGGCAGCAAGCCGCCCGTGATTGGCATATCGCGAAGCTTTTCCAGATAGCTTTGGCCATATTCCAGATTAACCTCTGGCTGGTTCAAACTGCCGTTTACACCCGTTGTGCGGGCCAGCATTTTTGCGGTGCCCGGCATGATTTGCATCAATCCGCGTGCGCCAGCGGGGCTGACTACGCTCGTGCGGAATTGTGATTCCTGCAATGCGTGGGCAAATGCCAGTGATGGATCAACGCGCCATCCGCGCGCCGGCTTCCAATTTGGCATCGGATAACGGGCAAGTGCATCGGCATCTTTGCGCGATGGGCCATAATGCCCCAACCAGAATTGTGTGGATGGCAGGTTTAGCGATCCGGCCAATTCTGCAAGATTTCCATGCTTGCTGGCGTCGCCAATGCGGGCCTGATATTTGATGGTTTCATCGGCAAGCTTGTTTTCGCCAATCTGTGACAGTCCGACAGCAACCTGTACATTTGATTCGCGCTTCAATTCGCGCCAGTTAATCGTCGTGGCACGCATTTGCTTGCGGGCGATTGGTTCCATCCCAAGCGATTCACTTGCCAATATTCCGTAAAATGTTTCTGGCATTTGCGATGCGCTTTGCAGGCGCGGTTGCACTTGTTCGGGGCGCTTGGCGGCCATTGCGGCGCGCGCGCTCCAGAATAGACCTGCTGCACGCATATCGTCATTTCCGGCGCGGCGGGCAACTTGATCAAAAGCGTCAAATGCTGCGCCATATTGTTTCAGGCGCCAGCTTGCCATGCCATGCGCCCATGCGCCTTGTGCGGCCCAATCGCCAACGCCTTTGCGCGCGACGGCGCTCATACGCTGCGCATTCACATCGTCATTTTCGATATAATAGGACCAAGCAACGCGGTGCTGCATTTCTGTGCGTGCATCCGCACCGAGAGTGCCAACCTGCTCGTTCAGTTTGGCCTCTGCTTCGGCGGGTGCATCGTTGCGAATGGATAGGTTTATATCGCGGCGGAGACTGTCTGCGCCAGGTGCGTTGACCGGTTTGGGCAATTGCCGGCGCGGAGATTCGCCAAGGAATGAAAAACGCCGCGTTCCGGGGCGCCGAGGCAAATTCATCGCGCCGCGTTTGGTGGCTAGTCGCTCAAGTTGCGCGGCTTGCGGAAGCCAGGGTGCTGCATGCAATAGCTTTTCAAGGTTGCCGACATCGACGCGCGGACTTCCGGGGGCCAAAAACAGCTCGGCAGTGGCCATGAATCTCATCGGGCCTTGGTCTGCCTTGTTTATGAGCTTCGTCGCCTCGTTCCAATTGCTCGCCTGAATCGCGTTATAGATAGCGCGAAATTGACGCTTTTCCTTACTATTCAATACTTTCGGCGCGTCACTACGCAAGGGCGCACGCACGCCTTCACTTGTCGCCGCCGAGGCTGTTGGAATTATAATTTGTGGTACGAAGGAAATAGCAGCAGCTAGCCAGAAATGGGGCTTCACAAAACACCTCTTGTTATAATAGCACCCGCAAATCCTTCCAAGCCTGCCTCTTCATTTGGGGCCGCGTCAGAAGTGTTCGTGGGTGGAACGTTGTTACTGCTGCCACTTTGTGAACATTATGGTTAAAATAATGTAAACTCCCGCGCATTTCCATCATGTCTGCGCCCAATAGAGCCTGACACGCGGCGGAACCGAAAATAATTACCTTTTCGGGTTGGTACAGGCCGATTTGATGCATCATAAATTCGCTTAATGCTGGAAAGTCGCGGTCAGGAAGCGCTCCAGTGGCTGGCCTTGTGGTTGCCATGGCAGTAAATACATATTCTTCAGGCGCTATTCCGATCGCTTGCATTATACGGCGAACCATTGTTCCGTCAGGTCCATCAGCAAAATTACCGTTTTTTACGTCTTGCTCGCTCGGGATATCCCCAATCACCATAATTTTGGGTGTTGATATCGCGGATGGTATCACCGGACTTCCACCATATAGATTTCCCGGTAGATTGGCTTTTCTGGCTAGCATTTGAGCCAGGGTTGCAATGCCATTGGGCCATTGGGCCTTATCCAATTCAGGCGTCTTGCTTGTTTCCTCAGCTTCAGTTGTTGATCGCTGGCTGGGCGAGTTGTCTTTTTCTGCTTTATTCGAATGGCGTGTCGCCGCCTTTACTGGTTCTTCCAGCCAGTTTCGATGTCCCTGGCCGACCAATTCATCGACGCCCGCGTCGCGCCACCAGTTTAAGTAGCTTGCGGCTACCTTTTCAGTGTCTTTCGTGGGTATAGAGCTCACTCTAAATTCCGAGTGGTTTGTTAGAAACCAAAGTGATTGGTTGACGGGAAGGGGATTTGCTTGCCATTGAACTTTTGTGACAGTTGTTTTCCATGGCCGCTAGCCTAAATCGTAGGTTGGAGCCAAATATTTAGACTGGGATTTGCAAGAATGAGCGACAGGGAATCCATGCCATATGATGTAGTGATTGTCGGAGCGGGCCCTGCAGGCCTCTCTGCCGCGATCCGTATCAAACAGAAATCGCCTGAAACGAGCGTTGTTATCCTTGAAAAAGGTTCAGAGGTTGGCGCGCATATTCTGTCGGGCGCGGTGATGGAT
>CAKZNA010000038.1 GCA_937129355.1 uncultured Sphingomonadales bacterium
TAAAAGCGCCGCTAGCAGCAGCAATGACGATCCGAAACTACCAGAAGCGGCAAAAGCCAAATAGGAACTGCAAGACCCTTTTGGCCAAGTTCCCGATACTTGAAATTGAGATTGTTCATAATAAGTGCTATTTTTATGAACAATAGCTGTCGAGCGAGTTTAGCGCTAGGTCAAGCGACCCAGTTCCTAGTCCTAACTGCAACACCGGATATCCTTCCGGCCAGTGCAAGGAGTATGGAAAATGAGCAAGTTACAGAAAATTTTGATCGGAGCCGCTGGCGCGTCTGCGCTAATGCTCTCTGCAAGCCCTGCGATGGCCAAACGAGGCTATGATAATGATCGATACGAGCGTCAGGGCCAATATGAACGTGGTGATAGATATGATCGCAGCGACCGGTATGAACGAGGTGACCGCTATGATCGCGCAAATCGCCACGACAACCGCAATTCACGCTATAGCGATAATCGCTATCAGTTGAACCGGCGTCGGGCTGTGCGGAAATGCAAGCGCGCCATTCGCCGCCATCTGGGCCATGCCGGACGGGTTGAATTTCGGAATATCGGCGACGTAAGGGCCGCGCGTTTTGGTACCGAAGTGGTTGGCCGTTTGGTGTTGCAAACGAACCGCGCCAATGATCGCGGACGGTTTCGTTGCACGGTTAACGGCTATGGCCGCCCTTCCCTGAGCTTCAGGGGTCTTTGGAATGGTCGTTAATCTAGACATAAGTTAATTGGCGTGGGCAGCGATTTCCGTTAATCGCTGCCCATGTCATCTTCACTATACCAGCAAGCAATAGCAATTTTTGAAGAGTTGATTGCTTTTGACACGACATCGCGCAGCAGCAATCTGGACATGATTGAGTGGATCGAGGGCTATCTTCGCGGCTTCGATATTATAAGCCACCGCATAAGCAACACTGATAAGTCCAAAGCAAATCTCTACGCTACTATCGGTCCCGATGTTGAGAGCGGAGTCATTCTGTCAGGCCACAGCGATGTGGTTCCTGTAGACGGCCAAGATTGGTCGACTGATCCATGGACATTGGTTGAAGAAAACGGACTTTTTCGCGGACGCGGCACATGCGATATGAAGGGGTTTATTGCACTGGCGCTTGCCGCTGTTCCATTATTCAAAACAGGTAGCAAGCCGGTTCATCTTGCCATCAGTTATGACGAAGAAATCGGATGTTTGGGCGCGCCAGCGATGATCGCGGAAATTGCCGAGAAGCTCCCTTCCCCCGCTTTGGCAATCATCGGAGAACCTTCGATGATGAAGGTTATCAACGGGCATAAAGGTATTACCGTGCATGAGGTCGAGATTTTCGGCCATGAGGCGCATTCCAGCCTCACGCATTTGGGATTGTCGGCCAATATGATTGCTGTGGAATTGATGCATGATTTGGCTGAGTTGGCCCGCGACCTGTTTGAACGCGCTGATCCCGATAGCCCATTTGTCCCGCCGCATGCGACGCTGACGATTGGTGAAATAAACGGCGGTACGGCGGCAAATATTCTCGCGCGACATTGCCGCTTTATTTTCGATCTTCGTTGTCCGCCTGGCGAAGATGCCGAATTGATACTCGCGGATTTCAAAGCAAAATGTGCCGCGCTCGACAATGAAATGAAGTCGGCTTTTCCTGATACCGGCGTCGCGGTAAAACAGCTTTCATCTGCTCCGCCACTCTCTCCGCAGGCTGATGGCGATACCGAAGCATTTGTTCGCGCTCTTACCGGTGACAACAGTCCCGCCGGAGTCGTGGCCTATGCGGCAGAAGCAGGCCAGTTCCAGCAGGCCGGCTTTCCTTCGGTCATTTGCGGGCCGGGCTCGATCGAGCAAGCGCATCAGCCGGACGAATATATCGCGGTGGAACAGATGCAGCGCGGCGCCGTTTTCATGGAACGGCTTGCCGAAGCCCTCAAATAAGCGCCTCCCGACCATTCACAATTTGTTCAGGACGCAAGTTGCAGTTTTGAAAGCGGGGTTGCGATTGGGAGAAACACTATGCGTAAACAATTGCTAGTCGCCATAAGCGCCGTTTCATTAACGCTCACCGGAGCACCGCTCAATGCGCAAAACGCGCAAAAGGCCGGAAGCCCGCTCATCGACTTTCCAAACTATGTCAAAATGACGCAAGAGGTTGAGCCATATCGGCAAACACGTTTGCTGAAAATATCGAAATTCAGGAAGCGTGCCGCCAAAGATGGTGTCTTGCTGCTCGACGCACGTTCGGCCCAAGCTTTTGCGCAAGGGCATATCGAAGGCGCGGTAAATCTGCCCCTGCCCGATTTCACAGCCGAAAGTCTCGCCAAAGTTATTGGCGATAATCCGAACCGCGAGATATTGATCTATTGCAACAATAATTTCATCAATAATATCCGTCCAGTAGTGACCAAGGCGCGGCCTTTGGCGCTCAATATCGGCACCTTCATCAATCTATATGGCTATGGCTATAAGAATGTTTATGAGCTTGGTGAGGCAGTTGATTTGAAAGACCCCGCCGTTGGTTGGGTTTCAGGCGCGTCTATTGCCAGCTTACAGTAAGGGATTTGGCAAGCGCGCTTTTTGCGCGTAAAATGCGCCGCATGATTGCGAAGAAACCATCATGCCGCTGGTAAAAGCCGCCAGACCAAAAGAGATATTTGCGCCCGAAAACTGGGCCGCGATTACACATGTTTCGCGGTGGCGCGGAATATGGCTGACGCTGCATGCCTGGATTGTTGTCGCATTGACGGCGGGCGGAACGGCGGCGCTTTGGCAATGGAACTGGATTGCGGGATTGATAGCCGCCCCGCTTGCCATCGCGATCATAGGCGGAAGGCAGCTTGGCCTATCGATCCTGATGCATGATGCCGCGCATGGGCATTTGCACCCGAATAGACGGATCAATAATTTTCTGGGGCAGTTAACCGGTGCAGCCACCGGCAGCGATTTACATGCCTATCGCGCCTATCACCTCACCCATCATAAATATACGCAGCAGCCCGAAGACCCCGACCTTGATCTGTCCAAACCTTTTCCAACGACCAATGCGAGCATGCGGCGCAAAGCCATACGCGACTTGACCGCGCAAACTTTCTTCAAACAGCGCAGCCATCAATTTGCCAAGGCATGGCAGGGGCTCAAATCAATGCTGCGCGGCGAAAGCGATAGCGCTAGTACAGCGCGCGATACCAGCGCCGGACGCGCTTTGAATAATTCCAGCCGCAGCGGCGTTGATGCGCCAGTTGAAACTATCGATGGTGCGAAGGTCACGGCAAGAACAGTCGGGCGAATGCTATTGGTTCAAATCGCAGTGCTAATCGCCAGCCTTGCGACATTCGGCATCTTACCATTCCTGCTTTGGCTGATCGCGCTGGCAACGACATTTCAGCTTTTCCTACGTGTTCGTAATATTGCCGAGCATGCCTGTACCACCACCGGCAGCGATGATCCCTTTACCCATGCCCGCACCACGAAAGCCAACTGGATCGAGCGCATTTTTGTCGCGCCTTATTGGGTGAATTTTCACAGCGAGCATCATCTGTTTATGGGCGTGCCATGTTATCATTTGGAACAGGCGCATGATTTGCTTGGCGATGGCGGTTATCATGACCGCATGACAATTGAACCAAGCTATCGGTCTATGTTGGAGCTTGCAACGAGTTAGCTTGAACTGGCCACAAACCGCCCAGCATCGCGGTCTTTAACCGTCACGGCGGGATCGAAAATCTGGCCATTCATCGCCACATACACTCCTGCTGAAAGCGCCTGCACGGCGGCAAACGCAAAGCCGACATTAAACTCGGCATCACTGTTGCGGATGCGGGCGGGCTGCAACGCACCAGTCAGAACGATGGTCTTTCCTTCAATATCTTGCAGAATGCGACCGGTTTGCACCATCGTGTCGGTGCCGTGGGTGATGAGAACCCGCTCGGCGTCACTATTGGCCACCGCATCGTGGATCGCCGCGCGATCATCATCGGTCAGTTCCAGGCTGTCTTTGCGCATAAGCTGAGTCACGCGGTGCGGCGCATGGACATTATTCTCCGCCAATATGTCGGGCAGCGTTGTCGGGCCGATCTGAAATTCGGAAAGCGCATCGAAATACACTTTGTCGATTGTGCCTCCCGTGGTGAATATTTCAACGACACCCCCGCTCATGAAAGCGCCTCAGCAATCAACTTCCGCGTGTTTGCAACACCATAAAGCGCAATGAAGCTACCCATACGCGGACCGGCACTGGAACCCAGCAGCGTTTCATAAAGCGCCTTGAACCAGTCGCGCAGATTTTCAAATCCGCCTTCCTTGCCAATCGTATAGACAATGGTCTGAATATCCTGCGCCTCGGCATCTTCGGTTATTTCCGCCAATTCTGCATCTAGTCGTTGGAGCGCTGCAACCTCATCGCCTTCTGGTTTACGCCGCTTCAATGTCGGCGCAACAAAATCACGTGTATAAGCCATCGCATTGTCAATCAGTCCATCCAGCTCAGGGTAGCTTCCCGCATTCGCGCCATCAACATAATTGCCTAGATAACCCCAAATCTGTTCCTTCGTCGCGTCCGCCCCCATCACGCCAACCAGATTGAGCAGCAAGCCATAGGTTACCGGAAGCGCCGTCGTCGGCACGTCTTCAACACGCGCTGCGTGGACATGATGCACGGCATTTCCCAATTGCTTGTCGATTTTCTGATCCGCGTAATTCCCGCGCATCTGGAGATATTCATCCACCGCCTTGGGGATCACGCCGATATGCAATTGCTTGGCAGATTTCGGTTCGCGGTAAATATAGAAAGCAAGGCTCTCTTCGCTGCCATAATCCAGCCATTGCTCAAGGCTCAACCCGTTGCCTTTCGACTTAGAAATCTTCTCGCCTTTTTCATCGAGGAACATTTCATAGATCAAGCCTTCAGGCTTACGTCCGCCAAGTGCTTTGGCGATTTTTCCCGATTGGATACCACTATCGGTCAAATCCTTGCCATACATTTCATAGTCAACGCCCAGCGCAACCCAGCGCATCGCCCAGTCGACTTTCCATTGCAACTTCGCACCACCAGAAAATACCGACTGGTCGATCCGCTCTCCATCTTCTTCATAGGCAACCATACCCGTTTCCGCATCAAGCACCTCCACCGGAACCTGCAATACCTCGCCTGACTTTGGAGACAGGGGCATGATAGGTGAATATGTGGCCGCACGTTCGGCGCGCAATGTCGGCAGCATAATATCTAGGATATCCTGATTGCGGCGCAGCACATTTTTCAGCGCATCATCAAATGCGCCGCTGGTATATTTGTCTGTTGAACTTACAAATTCATAGTCAAAGCCAAAACGATCAAGAAACTCGCGCAGCTTTGCATTATTATGATGCGCAAAGCTTTCATATTTGCCAAACGGATCGCGCACCTGCGTCAATGGCTTGTTCAAATCTTCGGTCAGCATATCGCCGTTAGGGATATTATCCGGAACTTTGCGAAGTCCGTCCATATCATCACTAAAAGCCACCAACCGCGTTTTGCCATCTTCCGGCTTGGCACCAATAATCGCCTCATAGGCGCGCCGGACCATTGTCGTGCGCAGCACTTCGTTAAATGTACCGATATGCGGCAAACCGGAGGGGCCATAACCCGTCTCGAAAAGCACGGGCGAACCATCCGGCTTCCCATCGGGAAAGCGTTTGACCAGCCGCCGTGCCTCTTCAAAGGGCCATGCTTTGCTATTTTTCGCAGCGGATTGCAGATCACTCACTTTACTTGTTTCCATTTCGTTCTAATTTTGCCTATCAACGGCAGGTGGAAGTTTCCCTACCCTTTCCTGCGCTGCATGCAAGCCATGGCGGCATTTGGATTGCATCGCCTGATGGCGAAGTGCGCGCCGTTAGCAAGGGTGAGGCTGTCGCCCGTGCCGCCGAAACGCCCATGATAATACTCAATGCGCCGATGGTCGCGCAGCGGCTTGGCTATCCTGAATTATCGGGGTTGGACTTACTTGAGCTATTTGCCTTCATCCATCCAGCACAGTTTATGGTGCCAACGCCGAAGGGATTGGCGGAAACGCTGGATCTATATGATGGCGATATTTCAGAGCTGGATGTTGCACCGCTGCTGCTGAAAGCAGCGCGATCTTTAATGGCGACGATGCAGGATTCTGATTGGGCACAGCGCGAAGGCTCGTGGAACAGTATTCAGGCTTTGATGCGGCTCCGCTGGCCATGGGCAAATTCCGTTCTTCAATTTCTCCAGAAGCCGGAGCAAGGCGAAAGATGGCTGTTTTCAAGGCTTCTGGAATGGGAAGAGCAAGAACCTCGCGCGCAGCCTCGCCAGATCGTCTTGCAACCTGATCATGTGAACCAGCGACTTGCCGAGCTTACCGGAAGCGGGGCGGAAGCACGCGAGGGTCAGCGCAAATTTGCCGAAACCGCCGCAGACGTTTTTGCGCCGCGCGTTCACAAGGATGAGCCCAATATGCTGCTTGCAGAAGCCGGCACGGGCATCGGCAAGACACTCGGCTACCTTGCGCCCGCATCGCTATGGAGCGAGCAGGCTGACGGCGCGGTCTGGATATCGACCTATACCAAAGCGTTGCAGCGCCAATTGCTGAGAGAGACGGCAAAGCGATACCCTGATCCCCAGCAATTTCGAAAGAAAGTCGCCGTCCGCAAAGGGCGCGAGAATTATCTCTGCCTGCTCAATCTGGAAGACGCTTTGCAGGGTGGTTTTGCCG
The DNA here is from genome assembly GCA_937129355.1 of uncultured Sphingomonadales bacterium. GTDB lineage: Bacteria > Pseudomonadota > Alphaproteobacteria > Sphingomonadales > Sphingomonadaceae > Sphingorhabdus_B. Next base: position 6,703 of record CAKZNA010000038.1, read on the forward strand.
GGCGCGCCGCGATATTGGCGCAAATGGTCGCGCGCTGGGCGGCATATACCAGCGATGGAGACATGATCGGAGGCGATCTGCCGGGATGGCTCGCGACATTATTCCGGCGCAATGGGCAAACCGCGCTGACAGACCGGCGCGGCGAGTGCATCTATGCCGGCTGTCCACATTATAAAAAATGTTTCATCGAGAGATCAACGCGATCATCTGCCCATGCCGATATAGTGATTGCCAATCATGCGCTGATGATGGTCAATGCAGCGCGTGGCCGCGATGAGGGCGGACGGCCCACGCGGATTGTTTTTGATGAGGGCCATCATCTATTCGATGCCGCCGATTCGATGTTCGCTGCTGGGCTGACGGGGCAAGAAACGATTGAGCTGCGCCGGTGGCTGATTGGGCCAGAAGGAAAATCACGCGGGCGACGGCGCGGATTGGCGGCGCGTCTTGCCGATATCGCAAGTTATGATGCCGGCGGCGGTCTTGCCATACAGGCCGCATTGGATGCCGCCGAAGCGTTGCCGACTGAAGGCTGGCTTGGGCGCGTGAATGAAAATACGCCGTCTGGTCCGGTTGAACGTTTGTTATCTGCGGTAAGAAGCATGGTTTACACCCGCGACGAGAGCAACGCCGCCGATAGCGGCTATGGCCTTGAGACAGAGCTTGCCAATCCCGATGCGTCTCTGGTCGATGCCATCGCAGAATGCACAACCGCTTTTGGCGGGATCGCAAAACCGCTCACCGTTTTAGGCCAACGGCTAGAGGCCTTGATTTCCGATCCGCCCGACTGGCTCGATGGTGCCGCACGGGCCAGAGCGGACGGCGCGATGTCCAGCCTGGGCTGGCGCATCGACCTTATCCGCGCATGGATAGCCATGCTTGCACGTGCACAAAGCGACGTTGATCCCGACTATGTTGATTGGTTGGCAGTCGACCGTTTTGAAGGCCGCGAATATGACATCGGCATGCATCGCCGCTGGCTGGACCCGATGAAGCCGGTAGCAGAAATAGTGCTCAAACCTGCGCACGGCATATTGGCAACATCAGCAACATTACGCAGCGGCGGTGATTGGGACAATGCCCGCCAACGCACCGGCGCACTACATTTGCCGCATGGCGCGCAGGAGTTTTCGGCGGAAAGCCCGTTTGACTATGCGCGGCAGGCAGAAGTCCTGATCGTGACAGATGTGAAACGCGGTGATCTGGCTGCGCTTGCGGGTGCCTATTCCAAGCTCATCAGCGCATCGGGTGGCGGAGCGCTTGGGTTATTCACCGCGATCCGAAGGTTGCGCAGCGTGCATGCCAGAATTGCCGACCGGATGGCGCGTGACGGGTTGCCACTATACGCCCAGCATGTTGATCCTATTGATACTGGCACGCTCGTTGACATTTTCCGCGATGATCCCAGATCGTCGCTGCTCGGCACCGACGCATTGCGCGACGGTATGGATGTACCGGGAAATTCCCTGCGACTGGTCATCATGGAGCAAGTGCCGTGGCCGCGCCCTGACATTTTGCACCGCGCACGCCGCCTTGCCTATGGCGGCTCAGATTATGATGACCGGATTATCCGTGCACGTCTGGCGCAGGCTTTTGGCAGGTTGATCCGCAGCGCTAGCGATAGCGGGCGTTTCGTGCTGCTATCGGCCGCCACACCATCACGCCTTCTCACCGCATTTCCGGAAGGAACCAATATCCGCCGTGTAAAGCTAGACGAAGCCGTCGAGGCAGTGCGTTCCGGCCTTTCCTCTCAGGCGAATATCGGGCAGAGAGGTGAACATGAACTTCCCGAAAAAGGTCCGCTAATTTGACGAAGACACTTAGCTTGTTGCGCCACGCGAAATCGGGATGGGATGATCCCGTCGCGCGCGATTTCGACAGGCCGCTTAATGATCGCGGTGAAACGGCAGCAAAGCTGATCGGCACATGGTTGAAGAGCGCAAATACTGCGTTCGATCATGTGATAGCCAGCCCGGCCGTGCGCGTTATCGAAACGCTGGATCATATTTCAATAGGGTATGGGGAGCGGATTTCTCCTGTTTGGGAAAGAAAAATCTATCTCGCTTCTTCCGCCACCTTAATGGACATTTTGCGCGAGGCGAATGACGAGCATGACCATATTTTAATGGTCGGGCATAATCCCGGCATGGAAGACCTCGTGCTTGATTTAGTACCGGATACATCCAGCGACGCATTGCGCGAAGCAGTGTATGAGAAATACCCTACGGCCAGTTACGCGCAGATATCACTCAACATCGAAAGCTGGTCAGATATAGCGCGCGGTGGCGGGAGGCTGGACATATTTAAACGTCCACGCGACCTGGACCCCAAACTAGGTCCGGAAGAATATTAGGCCGATTCCAACGCGGCCGCTAGGCGATCGCGCGCATTTTTCAATTCACCAAAATCGAATAACGGCTTTTCAACCGATGGGTTAGCCGTCGGTGCTGGCTGCGGGGCTGCGGCCGTTTTATTGCCACCAGAGGCAAGAAACTTTCTGGCTCCCTTGATGGTATAGCCCTCTTCGCCCAGCAGTTGGTTGATTTGTTTGAGAAGAGCCACGTCGCTTGGGCGATAGTGCCTCCGGCCACCCGCGCGCTTCAATGGTTGGAGCATCGGAAATTGCTCCTCCCAATAACGCAAAATATGCGTTTTAACATTTAGCTCTTTCGCCATCTCTCCAATGGTACGAAATGCATCAACCGACTTGTCCATCACCAACCCCACAAAAGTATGAACCGGAACCTATCGCTCAGCGGAAACTAATGCCAGCTATTTAACGCGTTGGCGCATTCCTTGGCTGGCGCGAAAGGTAAGAACGCGGCGCGGTGTAATTGGAACCTCAACGCCCGTTTTGGGGTTTCGGCCAATCCGTTCCGCTTTGTCGCGGAGTACGAAAGTTCCAAAACCGGAAATTTTCACATTCTGCCCATCAATCAGCGCGTCTGTCACATGGCCCAAAATCGACTCGATCATTGCACCTGCATCTGCGCGCGAAAGACCGACTTGCCGGTTGAGGGTATCTGCAAGATCCGCCCTTGTTAACGTTCCATCATTCGCCATTTTCTGCTCCCATTTCGCGTTATCGCTTCCCCAGAATTATGCTTATAATAGATAATACTGGCTTTGTAAATTTACAAAGTTTCACCAGTGATTTTACATTCGGACAACCGACGCACCCCAAGTGAAGCCGCCGCCCATCGCTTCAAGCACAACCAGCTGCCCCGGCTTGATCCGTCCATCGCGCACGGCAACGTCCAAAGCGAGCGGAACGGAAGCCGCCGACGTGTTGGCATGCTGATCCACTGTCAGCACCACTTTATCCGGTGAGAGCTTCAATTTTCTCGCGGTCGCATCGATAATCCTTTTATTCGCCTGATGCGGCACGACCCAGTCTACTTCGGAAGCTTCTGCGCCTGCATCAGCGAGGGTCTCTTTCAGCACATCTGACAAATTGACCACAGCATGCCGAAATACTTCGGGACCCTTCATCCGCAATTTGCCAACCGTGCCGGTCGTAGAAGGCCCTCCATCAACATACAGCAATTCATTATGGCGACCATCGGCATGCAGATTGCAGGCTAACACGCCGCGCTCGCTATCTTCTTCTGCGCAAAGCACAACGGCGCCAGCGCCGTCGCCGAACAACACACATGTTGCCCGGTCTTCCCAATCAAGAATGCGGCTAAATGTTTCCGAACCGATCACCAGTGCATTTTTGGCGGAACCTGCGCGGATCATGCTTTCGGCCACAGAAAAGGCGTAAAGGAAACCTGAGCAAACGGCGGCAACATCAAATGCAACGCCGCCATAGACGCCTAATATATGCTGAACCTTGGTCGCACTGGCGGGAAAGGTCTGATCCGGCGTTGCCGTCGCGACGATAATAAGGTCTATATCAGCAGCCGTCATGTCGGCGGCTTCAAGTGCTGCTTTTGCAGCATCAGCCGCCAGCGTCGCGGTCGTTTCGTCCGGCGCTGCAATATGGCGGAATTTTATCCCGGTACGCTCTACAATCCATTCGTCAGACGTATCCACTCTTTCGGCCAGCTTCGCGTTGGATACGCGTTCGCGCGGGAGAGCGGAGCCCGTTCCCTTGATCACAGCACGCAGCGCGCCGCTCATGCTTTGGCTCCAATTTCATTGCCGTCGATTTTGCCCAAATCTTCACGGATGCGAGCCGTAATATCTTCTTCGACCAGTCTAGCCGCTACTTCAACCGCGTTGGCCACGCCCTTTTCATCGGCGCTGCCATGGCTTTTTACAACAACGCCATTCAATCCCATGAATACTGCGCCATTATGGTTGTTTGGATCGAGGTGATGCTTCAGCAATTCTGTAGCAGGCCGCGAAACCAGAAATCCGATCTTTGACCGCAGGGAACTGGTAAAGGCATTGCGGAGCAAATCAGTCACGAATCGCGCCGAACCCTCGATGGCTTTCAACGCGATGTTGCCCGAAAAACCATCACACACAACAACATCGCTATCACCGCGATTGATCTTGTCAGCTTCCACAAAGCCATCAAATTGCAGCGGCAAGCTCTTTACATCGCGAAGATGCTGCGCCGCATCGCGCAAGCTTTCGGTTCCTTTCTGTTCTTCGGTCCCGATATTCAGCAATTGCACTTTAGGTTTTTCAAAACCATAAATGGTCCGCGAATAGGCAGCACCCATAACTGCAAATTGCACAAGGTTGCGCGCGTCGCATTCTGTATTCGCGCCAAGATCGAGCATAACGACATCGGTTTCACGTAATGTTGGCAGCAGCGCCGCAAGCGCCGGGCGGTCAATGCCGGCCATCGTACGCAATGCCACTTTGGACATAGCCATCAACGCGCCAGTATTACCCGCGCTTACCGCAGCGCTAGCATCGCCAGCTTTCACGGCTTTAATAGCAAGCCCCATCGAGCTACCACGCGATTTGCGCAAAGCTTGGCTCGGCTTATCATCGCCGGACACGACTTGTTCGGTATGCAAAATTTCTGAGACAGCCCGCAAATTCGGGTGCTTTTCCAAGGCCGCTTTTATCTTCGGCTCATCACCGACCAGCAAGAATTGGAAATTGTCATGACGATGACGCGCAAGAGCCGCGCCTGCAATCATTACAGACACGCCTTCATCACCGCCCATCGCGTCAATTGCGATACGCGGTTTCATTGTCATCATCTATTCCTTTGCTATGCGCGAAAGGATCACAATTGGCCTAGCCTACCGCCAGCACTTCGCGACCATTATAAAAGCCGCAAGCATCGCATAGGTGATGTGGGCGTTTTAGCTCACCGCAATTTGGGCATTCCTGAAAAGCGTCTGCTTTCAGCGAATCGTGACTCCGGCGCATGCCGCGCTTGGAAGGGGTGGTTTTTCTCTTGGGGACAGCCATCTGGCACCTGTTCCATTCAAATAATACTGTTATCAAAGGCGATAGGATAAAATGTCGGTAGTGGCAATGGTTGCCAGAATCACCGACCCGTATCACTTTCGCTTTCGGGTGAGCGGCGCGTATACGCAAATTTGCTAGCTTTGCAAGCCTGTTCGGCTCATGTAGGCGGACATTGAAACAGGGAGAATAAAATGATTGTAACACTTACCATTGGCGCGGCGCTTTTGCTGATCAATATCTGGCTCATGATCCGTTGCGGTCAAGCGCGTTCAAAAGAGGATATAAGCGTCGGCGATGGCGGCAATGAATTTGTTATCCGCCGTATGCGCGCACATGCAAATTTTGGCGAAAGCGCGCCGCTTGTGCTGATTATGATGGGCGGCATGGAATATGCCGGCGGATGGCAGACATTCCTTTGGGTGGTGGGCATAGCTTATGTCATCGGCCGTATCTGCCATGCGTTCGGTATGGATGGCGGATCGTTCAAGATTGGCCGGTTCATCGGCACAATCGCATCAATGCTGTCTATGCTGGTATTGGCCGGCACCGCGATATGGGAAGTTTACAGCAAAATCCTATAATTCTCTAACCTAGCGGGCAGCCAGCACATCATCGGCTACATAGGCATTATGCTGCCTTTCAAAGCCGAATTTGCTGGGCTGTCCGTGGCCCGGAATAAAGGTCACATCGTCGCCCAGCGGCCATAGCTTCTGCGTAATCGCGTCGATCAAATGCTGGTGATTCCCGCGTGGAAAATCCGTGCGGCCTATTGATCCTTGAAATAACACGTCACCGACGATCGCTAGCTTTGACCCTTCATGGTAAAAAACCACATGTCCAGGCGTATGTCCCGGGCAGTGGATGACGTCGAGCGTCAGATTGCCAACCGTCACTTGGTCACCATCGTCCAGCCAGCGGTCAGGCTCAAACACCTGCCCATTCACGCCATATTTCGCGCCATCTTCGCCCAGCCGGTCGATCCAGAAGCGGTCTTCCTCATGCGGGCCTTCAATGGGTACACCCAATTCCTTGGCAAGAATTCCCGCTTCCCCGCAATGGTCGATATGGCCATGGGTGATCAGGATTTTTTCAATCTCGATGCCTGCTTCTGCAACCGCGGCTTTCAGCTTATGCAAATCGCCACCCGGATCAACCAGCGCACCTTTCTTGGTCTCTGTGCACCAGAAAAGCGTGCAATTCTGCTGAAGCGGTGTAACCGGAATCATTCCGGCTTGAAGAGGCGGCTGCGGCGCGGCGCCGACTTTTGAAGTGACGTTTGACATGCTCAGCTATGTGGCCGCTCGGATGTGGATATGCAAGTGCATCACAATCGCCGCCCTGCCCAGACAACCCGACCGACAATCCGTACGTCGCTGACGGCAACATCCTCCCAATCAGGCCAGGACGGATTGTCGGATAGGATGGACAGCTTCCCGCCGGGACCTCGCGCAACACGTTTTACCATAAGCTCATCATCGATGCGGATGACGTGTATGCCGTCGCGAAGCGGCTTCGTGGCGGCAGACGCATCGACCATTATATCATCGCCATCGCACAAGGTCGGCATCATCGAATCGCCAATGACAGAAATTAGCGACAGCGATTCAGGGTCATTAGAAAGATTCTTGAGCCATTTTGGATCAAACCCAACCTTTCCAGCAAGCGAATCAAGCGAGTCAATAGCACCAGAACCAGCCGAAGCGGCCACAGCTAACTGAGGAACCAACTGCATCGCCGAATGCGGCCCGTGATTTTCCGGTGCGCCAAGCAATCGCTCATCCACTCCGAAATAACGCGCGAGAATGCCGCGCTCTTTCTCAGGTAAAGTGCGCGGTGAGCCGCGTTTAATATATTGCTGAATATAGGCGGCGTTACGGCCGACAAGCTTTGATAGCCCCGCATAATCATCGCCATGACTTGCGATTAACCGCTCAAGAGCCGCACGTGCATCTGTTTCAACCATAGAATACTCCATATCGATAGGATTTATCCTAGACAAGTAGGATTTTACCTATCACTCTCATGTTCATTGTTTGTTCTACTGATTCGGTTGGGGACTTAGCAAATGGAAAGGGAATTGAAATGCACATTAATCTCCAAATCGAGCGCTTCTTGAGAAAACATAATATGGCGGCAACCAAATTTGGGCGACTTGCTGCCAGCGACCCTCGCCTGGTTCTTGATATGCGCAATGGACGAGAGCTTCGGCCAGCAATGGTTGCGCGGCTTGAACTATTTATGGATGGCCATTGTGCCAATCAATCCAGCGCGGTTGCAGCATGAACGGGCAGGTTTGGTATTCCCCGATTCTGGACGCATTGCAGGCGGGGCTACCCACATCTTCAATCACCGGTTTTCAGTCACGCGATTGGTTCAGTTCGACCTTTGAAGGCCAGCAGATTTCGGTTGTGATAAACCTTACCGCCGGACCAGCAAACGACTTGATTGCAAGATTTGTGTCAAAAATTCCGGAATTGGAATTCCCAACAACAAATGGATATTTTGTCGCCGATATTGCCGGTAACGCTGTCGCGCCTGATCAAATCAGGATCGAAATGCTGGTCATAAAGGAATAGAGTTTTTTACTTTAACGCGCCTGGGCATTCATGCGGTGCAGCGTTTCTAACGCGGCGTTCAGTGCGGCATCCATTTCTTCGCCAGGCTCTTCCTCGCCGCCGGGAACCGCTTCCAACGGAGGACATTTTACCTCTGGCCGATTGTCTATTTCGGCGAGCGGATCGGCAAGAGGATTGCTCGCGGCTTTATGCAGCGGTTCCGATTGGCCGGATGCTCGGATTTCGCTGGCTGGCGTTTCGCGGGCTTCGTCTGCCGTGTTTGCCAATTCGGCAAGCTGCTGCGTACGCCGATCCAAGGAAGCTTCTAGCTTGCCAATAATGTCGGCAAGCGGTGGTTGCTGAGGCTGCTCGGTTTGGGCAGCTGCGGCGTCCATTTTTGGCGTCGGTATATCCTGCCTGGTCTCAACCACGCTATCCAATGACGGCGCGTCTTCCACTGGCGTTGCAGGTACAGCGCTCTTTGTGACCGGCTCAACCTTAAACGCCGGAGCAATTTTCTCTAATTCTGGTTCGTCAGAAACTTTCGATTCGGATTGCGGTGAAGACGGCACTGCAACTACTTCGTCCGCATCGCCAGCTCCTGTCGGTAGATCTTTGGTTGCAAGCAGTGGCTGACGAACCGGCGCGTCCGGGTGTGCATCTGCCGACCGAACTGATGGGAGGTCAGAAAGGTCGCGCACTTCATTTTCGCCTTTCACCCAAGGCATTTTAGGAAAGCCAATTTTTGGCAAGCGATCTTTCACACCTGCCATCTTTGCGCCAAGGCTTCGGCTGTCGGAAACGGTATCACTGCCAATATCGACAGCTTCCGGTTTGGCCGCCTGATCCGCTTTTTCTACAGCTGTATCATCTTTACGAAGAAGCAGGATCGCCATGATGGCGAGCGTCAATGCGCCTGCACCAAATGCAATGAGCGCACGCGCCTTGTCTCCCAGAGGAGCGGCGGTTGCAGGTACGAGTTCAGAAAGACCCGTTGCGCCAGTGATTGATTCCAGAACCGACGTCGGAATGAACATGGTCAAGGCGCCAGCGACTATGCCAGCGACAATGGCTCCAACCAGAGCCTTCTTTTTTCGGTCTTGTGGGAGAGAAATTCCCATAACAATTCATCCTGTCTTAGGCGGCCCTTTTCAGGCCGCTTCGGCAATTACCCTCTTGCCTAACAGCAAATGGTAAACAGGATCGTAACGCTCTATGTTCTTCCGCCAATTACGTTCTTTTTCCACGAAAGCCCGCGCATCAAGCCGCCGTTTGTCCCAGCCGCCACGTTCACAAAACATTGTATCAAGAGCGGCAGCTGCGCCTTTCGGATCGTCAGCCGGGAAAAGCGTTCCGGTAAGCCCGTCGCTTATCAACTCACGGTGCCCGCCAATATCGGATGCCGCTACCAATTTCCCTTGCGCCATGGCCTCAAGCGGTTTCAGCGGCGTTACCAAATCGGTCAAGCGCATAGATTTGCGGGGGTATGCAAGTATATCGATCAGGCTGTAATAGCGCTCGACTTGTTCATGCGGCACACGGCCCACAAAGTGAATTCGGCTAGCGGCCGGCGAATTTTTGGCCTGCTCAAGCAGCGCATCTTCGCGCGGACCACCGCCGACCATAAGGAGATGCGCATCTTTTGCAGCGCCGTTCAGATGCGCCATAGCGGCAATCAGGTCATCCAAACCTTCATAGTCATAAAAACTGCCAATATAACCGATGACATCCTTACCTTCGATGCCTAGCTCGGCGGCTAGCGGCTTGTCAGGAGCAATTGGCTCGCCAAATAATTCAAGATCAACACCGTTTGGCGACACCATGATTTTTTCGGGCGAAACGCCGCGCCCAATTAGATCGCCGCGCAATCCTTCGCAAATGACTGCAACTGCATCAGCTTGCTTGACGACGTAATTTTCAAGCGCGCGGGTTAATCGATAACGCGCAGAACCCTGCGTCCCTGTGCCATTTCCGACAGCCGCATCTTCCCAAAATGCGCGAATCTCATACACCAACGGAATATCTAAAATTTGTGCGGCCCGGGCCGCTGCAAGACCGTTAAGAGCTGGGCTATGTGCGTGCAAAATGTCAAAAGGCCATTTCTTGTGAAGCTTGACGATTGCACTCGCCAAAACACTCACTTCGCGCCACTCCTTAAGCGGTGAAGGCCCCTCGGCACTACGCAGCGTCCTGTGAAATGTCAGCCCTTCAACTTGCTGAAATTCTTCATCAGGCACCTCGCCATGCTGATATTGCCGCACACTGGTTATGCCTGCAACACCCCAACCAGCGGCCATTTGCGCTTTCATAATTGCGCGCGTACGGAATGTGTATCCGCTATGCAGCGGTAAACTATGATCAAGTACATGCAATATACGGGCTTTTGTGGACATAAGATTGGCTTTTGCCGGAAAAGGATTAACGCGACGTCAACCCAATCCATCTATGAGGCATTGTTTGCCGTATTCCGGCGTTTTTTTGGGGCGATGCACCAGCGATGATCGACAATTTTTCGATACTGCTAAGTCACGGGCTAATTGCGCTCGCCTTTTGGTATTTGCTGCAACGTGACGATTTGGACGCCGAAGATCCGCCTATACCGGACGCAGAGCCCGAAGGTTTTGGCAACGCTCGGCTAAAACCAGGTCAAAAGAAACCAAACGCACAGGGAGATAATCCCGATGCGTGACCTCATCTTTGTTGGGTATCTTGGGCTGATTATGCTGCTAGCTTTCAAGCGGCCATTTCTGTTCACGATGATCTATGCCTATATCGATATCGTCGCGCCGCAGCGGCTTTCCTATTTTATGCTAAATTCGATTCCGCTTTCGCTAATCGTTTTTGCGCTCGCCGTCCTCGGGTTCCTCATATCAGATGAGAAAAAGGATGTTCGCATATCACCCCGGTGGGTGCTGCTATTGTTGCTTGTCTGCTATTGCGGATACACAACAACCATCGCTGATGAGCCAGTATTTGCGCTCGAAAAATGGGGCTGGGTCTGGAAAGCGCTAATCTTTGCGGCATTCCTACCGCTCACGTTGCGCACGCGGCTCAGGATCGAAACGCTGGCGCTTGTCATGGTGCTGTGCGCTTCCACGCTGATAGTCACGGGCGGGATTAAGACGATGGCTGGCGGCGGCGGCTATGGCGTGCTCGTCCTGCTGATCGACAATAACAGCGGCCTTTATGAAGGCTCAATCATCTCAACTGTGTCGATTGCCATCATACCGTTGATCCTGTGGCTAGCTAACCATGGCACGATATTCAAACCCGACTGGCGGGTGCGCATCTATGTTGCTGCCCTCATCTTCTCCTGCCTGCTTATCCCAGTCGGCACTCAGGCACGAACTGGTTTGGTATGCATCATCGTACTTGCGGTGCTGCTTTTGCGCTTCAACAAATATCGCTTCCTTTATGCGGCAGGCGCCGTGACACTCGGCCTGATGGCAATACCATTTTTACCGCAAAGTTTTACCGAGCGGATGGAAACAATTCAAAATTACGAGGCAGATGAAAGCGCATCAACGCGGGTTGCGGTGTGGAGCTGGACGCTGGAATATGTAAAAACCCATCCGTTTGGCGGCGGGTTCGAGGCCTATCGCCAAAACAAGATCAGCTATGAAATTCCGGTAATTGATGAAAACGGCCTCGACACGGGCGAAATTCAGTCAGGCGAAAAAGCGATCGAGGATGAAGGGCGCGCTTATCATTCCAGTTATTTCGAAATGCTCGGCGAACAAGGTTGGCCTGGTTTGACCATCTGGTTGATCCTTAATTTCGGCGGGGTGTGGCGAATGGAAATGATTCGGCGCATGTATAAGAAGCGAGACCGAGATGATGAGGCTTGGGTCGCGCCGCTCGCGGTTGCTTTGCAAAACGCACAGGTCATTTATCTTATCGGCTCGCTCTTTGTGTCGATCGCATTTCAGCCATTTGTCTATATGTTGATCGGCTTGCAGATCGGACTCGACACCTACCTTGCCCGTCGCCGTCAAGAAGCGGCATGGCGCCCGATTAAACAGCGTCGTAGAGCGGCGACTATTCCTGCCGAGGCTTAATTTGCCCGAGGCCGACTTTCTGCGCGCTTGCTTGTGCAGATTACAATCACTAATCCGCTTTCATGGATTTATTATACGCTTCCGCAGCGACAACAAATGCTGGCCCACTTGCTCAGATTGCGGCGAAGGTTTCCGGATATTGGTCAACAATATCCGGCTGGATAGTCACGCATTGGTTTGAGCTTTTAATCGCAGCCGTCTTTGCTGCCATATTCTATACCATATTGGGCGTGCTAAAACGCAAAGCGGCAAGCATTGCGAATAGAAGGCAGAATGCTTTTTCCATCACCACCATCATTGCCCGGACAATTGGCCGGACCGGCCGATTTTTTAGGGTCATGGTCGCCACCGAATTGGTGAACGGCCTGACCAACGCACCGCCAATAATTGCACGAACAATCGATCTGTTATTCACGGTTGCGGTGGTCATTCAGGTGGCGATCTGGCTGCGCGAGATGCTACTCGGCCTGATTGAACGCCGCGCCAAAGGAGGCGACGAAAACGAAACGCTAACCAATGCCATGGTGCTCATCAGGCTATTGATAAGCTTCGCCCTATTCGCGATTGCCGCGATTGTTATCCTGGACAATCTGGGCGTTAATGTAACCGGGTTGATCGCGGGCCTGGGTGTGGGCGGCATCGCCATCGGCCTTGCCGCGCAGGGAATATTTTCTGATTTGTTCGGTGCAATTTCTATCATTCTCGATAGGCCGTTCAGCGTTGGCGATACTATCAGCTATGACAGTAGCACCGCGACGGTCGAGAAGATCGGGATGAAGAGCACGCGGTTGCGCTCTATTGGCGGCGAGCTGCTGATCATCTCAAACAGCAAATTGCTCGATCTTGAAATCACCAATATAACCATGACGGGTTACCGCCGGACGAAATACCCTATCGCCGTAATCTATCAAACTGCGCCTGAAAAAGCGCGCGAAATTCCTGCATTGCTGCAAAGGATTGTCGAAGGTGAAGGCGCTAAATTTGTAAGAGCCGGCTTTACTGGATTTGGCGACAGCGCGATCAATTTCGAACTATATTTCGATGTCCATTCGGATAGCTTTCAAGAGGTTTTTGAAGCGCGCCACAGGATTGGCCTGGCCATCATTGACGCGTTTAACAAACAGGGCCTCGAATTTGCCTATCCTACACAAACGACATTCTCTGCCGCCCCGGATGGCACGATGGTCATGCCTTATGCAGCGAAGAAGCCGTAGCGTCAGCTAAGGCTGTTGGCTCGAGGCCTACGAAAAGCTTGTATTTTTGGCGATTAGAGGCCACATTGACGTTAACGTAAAGAATCGGGAGAATTTGATATGGCTGGAATTACACCGCAAGAACTCGTCGCAAAAACTGGTGAAGTTATCGGAACCAGCGAGTGGATCACCCTCGATCAGGAAACGATCAATAAATTTGCCGATGCAACCGGCGATCACCAATTTATCCATATCAACGAAGAAGCCGCAAAGATGACGCCGTTCGGCGGCACTATTGCGCATGGCTTCCTGACGCTTTCCCTGATGCCGGTTATGTCGGCAAAATCGGACATGCCAAAACTTGAAGGCGTTAAAATGGGCGTCAATTATGGTGGTAACAAAACCCGTTTCCTTTCGCCAGTTCGCTCCGGCAAACGCGTGCGCGGCCATTTCAAATTGCTTGAGATGATCGAAAAGCGCCCAGGCCAATGGCAGCAGACAATGGAACTTACAGTGGAAATCGAAGGTGAAGAGAAACCGGCTCTGATGGCCGAGTGGATCACCATGCTTTTCGTATAAGTCAATAATATCGTTCGCCTGGTCGCGAGCCAACAAAACACCACAATAAAAGGAACCCCTCCCATGCGTGATGCAGTAATCGTTTCAACCGCCCGTACCGCCATTGGCAAAGCCTATCGCGGCGGATTTAACAATACAGCCGGGCCTACCCTTGGCAGCTACTCTCTAACAGCCGCAGTTGAGCGCGCTGGCATCGAAGGCGGTGAGGTTGATGATTGTGTATGGGGCAGCGCGCTCCAGCAAGGCACGCAGGGCGGAAATCTTGCGCGCAATGTTGCGCTTCGTTCAGGCCTTCCAATCAGCGTCAGCGGCATGACTTTAGACCGCCAATGTTCATCCGGCCTGATGTCAATCGCCACAGCCGCGAAACAGGTTGTTGTCGACAATATGGATATTGTTGCAGCGGGCGGTCAGGAATCAATCAGCCTGGTTCAGACAGCCGAAATGCGTGTGTCGCCAGACCCTGAATTGGTTGCGATGCATAATGCGATCTATATGCCCATGCTTCAAACGGCTGAAACAGTGGCGAAGCGTTACGACATTGGCCGTGACCAAACCGATCCATATTCGTTATTGTCGCAGCAACGCACTGCCGCTGCACAGGAAGCCGGGCTTTTCGACGACGAAATCGTTCCTGTCACCACCACCATGAATGTGATGAACAAGGAGACGAAAGAAGTCTCTCAGCAGGAAGTCACGATTGCAAAAGACGAAGGCAACCGTCCAACGACCACGCTGGAAGGCCTGCAATCATTGCAGCCTGTTATGGGCCCAGACATGACCATCACCGCCGGCAATGCCAGCCAGCTTTCCGATGGCTCTTCCGCCTGTATCGTTATGGAAGCAAAAGTCGCGGAAAAGCGCGGTCTTACCCCGCTTGGCCGCTATGTCGGCATGGCCGTTGCCGGAACCGAGCCTGACGAAATGGGTATCGGCCCCGTATATGCGATCCCGAAATTGCTCGAACGCTTCAACCTAAAAATGGACGATATCGGCCTTTGGGAACTGAATGAGGCTTTCGCTGTTCAGGTTCTCTATTGCCGTGACAAGCTCGGCATTCCTGATGAGCTTCTAAACGTAAATGGCGGATCAATCTCTATCGGCCATCCTTACGGTATGACTGGCGCACGTTGCACCGGACATGCGCTAATCGAAGGCAAACGCCGCGGCGCGAAATATGTTGTCGTCACCATGTGCGTCGGCGGCGGCATGGGTGCAGCTGGATTGTTTGAGGTTCTTTAAATAAACCGAGGAGAAAAATTATGAGCGCAGTTGGCGTAGTGGCAACATTGACCGTTGCCGAAGGAAAGAATGCAGAATTTGAAGCGACCTTTGCCGATTTGGCACAGGCCGTTCGCGACAATGAACCGGGCAACGAATTTTACGCAGTTCACCAATCGAAAGAAAACCCGCAGGTCTATAAAGTGCTGGAGCGCTATAGCGATCAAGCTGCTCTTGAGGCGCATGGCCAGTCCGACCATTTCAAAGCAGCTGGACCGAAACTTGCCCCTTGCATGGGCGGCGCGCCCGTGATCGAGTATCTCGATGGTGTTTGAAGGCTGACTATGACGGCGGGGCTTCGCTGATCATACCGCTAGAAAACTGAAAACCTTCTTCACGGTCCTGCGCCAAAAGCGCGGGACCGTCTAGGTCCACCCAATCGGCTCTTTGCGCGAGCAGAAATGCAGGCGAGATGCCAAGGCTGGTGGAGAGCATGCAGCCAACCATAATTTTCAGACCCGCTTCCCCTGCGGCATCGGCAATCTTCATTGCTTCGGTCAAACCGCCTGCCTTATCCAGCTTGATATTCACGCCATCATAATATGACGCGCATTTGGTGACATCTGAAGCGCTATGGCAGCTTTCGTCGGCAATGATTGGTAAGCCAGCTCGCACACCATCTAACGCATCGTCCGATCCATGCTTCACCGGTTGCTCGACCATTTCGACGCCATGCGCCGCCAACGCTTCTGCCTCGCCAGCGATATCCAGATT
>CAKZNA010000039.1 GCA_937129355.1 uncultured Sphingomonadales bacterium
CTTGAAGTTTTAAATCTTCGCGAACCCAATGCAATTCATCGTTGGTCACAAATAATGCTTTTTTGTAAAGCCCAGGATGCGACTTTCCTTGTCCTGTGTAAATTACATTCTCTTCAACATCAGTATCAATTACAAATAATGGTTCAACAGTGCCTCCAACTGCCAATCCTTTTCGTTGCCCTTTGGTAAAGTAATGTGCGCCTTGGTGCTTACCCACCACTTTACCATCATTGACAGAATAATCTATTTTTCGTGACAAATATGCTAATTCCTTTTCTTTTGATTCAAATTTTGGAACTGTTTCTAGGTATTCTTCTTTAGAGTCAGGAACTTCAATAATAACACCTTCCTTAGGTTGTAACTGTTGCTGTAAAAATTCTGGTAATCGTACTTTACCAATAAAGCATAATCCTTGTGAATCTTTTTTATCCGCAGTTACTAAATCCAATTTTGAAGCTATCTCTCGTACTTCTGGTTTTGTTAATTCACCTATAGGAAATAAGGTCTTCGCCAATTGTTCTTGTGATAATTGACATAAAAAATACGATTGGTCTTTATTATTGTCTTTTCCAGCTAGTAATTGGTAAATTTCCTTACCCCCTTTTACAATAGTGCCTTTTCGACAATAATGTCCAGTCGCTACATAGTCAGCTCCCAACTCCATGGCAATTTTCATAAAGACATCAAACTTTATTTCTCTATTACATAAAACGTCTGGGTTTGGTGTACGACCTCTTTCATATTCATTGAACATGTAGTCAACTATACGCTCTTTGTATTGTTCGCTTAAATCGACTGTTTGAAAAGGAATACCAAGCTTTTCCGCAACAAGCATCGAAGGCATAGCAGCGCGCGCAGAAGTATCAAAAGTAACGGTCTATACATGGTTCAAAAACAAAGAGAATCTGTTCGCTGAAGTCGTAAAAGCCGAATGCGCCGATATGCGCAAAAATTTCACAGTCGAAAATTTGGTGGAAACAGGCTTGCGGGAAATCTTGCAGCGCGCGGCAAACGGCATGCTGGATTTTTTGATGCGAGATGAACTGGTTCGATTTGAGCGCATCCTAGCCGCAGAGGTCAGCCGTGATCCAAAAATTGGCGACTATTTCCTAGATAACGGGCCACGTGCTTTACTCGGGGATTTGACAAAACTCTTGGAAGTGTCCGTCAAGAAAGGCGAGATTCAGAGCGAAGACTTGAGGGCGTCTGCGGAAATGTTCGCTGGCCTTGTCATGGGCCGACTAGACTTGTTCCTGCGATATGGTCAAAAAATCCGGATTTCCAAGGCCGACAAGAAAAAGAGAGTCATTCGTGCAGTCGATGCTTGGATACTATTTCACGAGATCTGAATGTCTGCTTTTGCGCCCAAAGCGGACACTGGCTCAATCACTCAACCTTGGTACCAGACCTCAGATCAAAAACAGCCCGCGCCGCTGACGGCGATGCGGATATAGGTTCGCCAGGGTCGTTGCTGTCAACCCCAACCACCTTCGCCCTAGACTCTCCCCGTCAGTCCGCTATCCCCCCATCCTTTCCGAACGCCGCTGGCGCCCCGAAACAATATAAGAGCAGATTGATGCAGAAAATAAGCGGGGAAACAGATTCCCTTATGTTGAATGAATTAGAAAAATTCAGGGAGCTTGCCGAAAATTTGCTGACCGACGAAGCCGACAATCCGGTTTCGGAACGGATAGCTTACGAAGAACTGCATGACCGGATCGATATCGCGCTGAGCGATGCGGCAACCGAAGACGGGGCATATTACGAAACCTTGAATCAGGTGCTTTTGGCCACGCCAAAGACATCTTCCAAATTATTCTTCAATCAGCTGTTTGGCGGACGGCAACCCAAAGCGGTTCTGGGCGATCTGCTCGCGGTGATGCTGAATAACAGCATGGCGACTTACAAAGTCGCGGGCGTTCAGGTGGGTATTGAAAAGGAAGTAATCCGCAATGTCATCGGCCAGCTAAACTTTCCCACTACGGCGGATGGAACATTTGCGGCAGGCGGCTCCATGACCAATTTCATGGCGATGTTGATGGCGCGGGATAAGGCGGATGAGGGCGGGCGCTTTGGTGGCATCCAGCAAAATCTGACCGCCTATACCAGCGTGGAGGGGCATTATTCGATTGAGAAAAATGCGTCCTTCGCCGGGATAGGCCGCGACAATGTGCGCCATATTCCATCCGATGCCATGGGGCGCATGAACCTGACCGAATTGGACAAAGCGATTGCGGCGGATATCGCGAGCGGGAAGCGACCGTTTTTTGTGAATGCCACCGCGGGGACAACCGTGCTGGGCGCATTTGATCCATTTGCCGAAATCGCGAAAATCGCGAAGAAATATGACATGTGGTTTCACATTGACGGGGCTTATACTGGCGTCGCGATGTTTAGCGACAGACGAAATACTCTGC
Source organism: uncultured Sphingomonadales bacterium (assembly GCA_937129355.1). Taxonomy (GTDB): domain Bacteria; phylum Pseudomonadota; class Alphaproteobacteria; order Sphingomonadales; family Sphingomonadaceae; genus Sphingorhabdus_B. The sequence continues at coordinate 2,418 of CAKZNA010000039.1, forward strand.
TCGCCGGAGCCGAACATTCTGATTCATTCAGCTTCAATCCGCATAAGATGCTCGGCACGCCAATGGCCTGTTCGATAATCGTGGCGCGGGACCGGAAATATCTGCTCGATACATTTTCAAACTCTGCGGATTATCTGTATCAAACCGATCAGGATGAATTGAATCTTGGCAAAATGTCTCTGCAATGCGGCCGGCGGAATGACGCGCTGAAATTCTGGGCTTTGTGGAAATCGGTTGGAACCAGCGGCCTTGCGGAAATCGTCGACCGGCAATTTGACCTTGCCGCATTCGCGCTGGATTATGTGAAAAACAATCCGGACTATACCGTCTTCAGCCACGAAGATTCGGCATCCGTCTGCTTCAATTATAAGGGCATTCCGGCAAATAAATTATGCACCGCGCTTTATGAAAGCAACGAATTGATGGTTGGGTTCGGCCAGTTCAAGGACGACGAATTCGTGCGCCTCGTGATCGTCAACGGGACGATGGAGAAGAAAGACATTGTCCGGTTTTTCGCGGCGCTAGAAAATTTCGCGAATAAGGCTCTCTAACATCGCGCTGTCACCTCGGTATATTCACCTGACTAAACGCTCTGCTGGCCAGCAGCATTTTCGAACAAGCGGCGGGGATTGTCGATCAGGATCGCGTCTATATCATCGCGCCCAAGCCCGAGTTCGATCAATCGCGGTATGATGCGTTCAAAAATGTGGGTCAGCGTCCAGTTTGGTGCCATCTGCGGAAGCGCCGGCCCCAAGCGACCCAACATGCACAAGATATGGTCATGCGAAATCAACGCTTGTTCGCGGTAACCAGCCTGCACGAGCTCGATCAAGTTTCGCATCCGATCCTCGTCGGGCAAGGTCATTTCCAGCCCGAACCGGTCGAGACCAACAAATGCGCCGCGCTTCGCAATCGACGCTTGATAGGCGTGATCGTCTCGGTCGCCCGAATGTCCCACAATCATGCAATCCGCCTTGCCGCCATGGTATTCGACCACATCCACTTGCTCATGCCCACCCGTCGCATAATGCGTGTGGGATATGATGGGCAGGCCGGTAAGCGCGGAAACTTCGGCCGCGACACCAATCATTCTACGATCATATTCATTGGCAGGGTCTTCGCCAGATGCGATTTTGATAACCCCCGCCTTTATCCCGGTATCGCCGATGCCTTCGGTAATTTCTTTCATATAAAGTTCAACAATATCTTCGCGCGGCATCGTGCGGAAGGTGAATGGGATACCATCGCTCTCGCTAAAAACCCCCGTCGCGACGATGATATTGACGCCTGATTTCTGTGCCGCCTCTGCGACGAATTCGACATCGCGGCCAAGATCCATGGGACACGGGTCGATGATCGTGCGGCAATCATGGCTACGCAATTCCTGAAGCCGGTCTACCGCATGTGCCATCGCTTCAGACCGGATATATTTGGGTGCCTTCAGATCGAGTTGCCATCCCGGAACACCAATGTGGATATGCTCATGGATCAGGGTCGTTCCCATATCGGCGCGCGCAATCGCACCGCCAGCCAATTGAATTTGATTGCTCATGTTATCACCCCGGCATCTTCACCAACGGCCCGCCGATCTCGATCGCCTTCTTGTAAGCATCGCGCGCCATCATGCGTTCGAGATAAGCTTTTGCGTGTGGGCGGTCATTCAGGATGCCCACAAGATTTGATAGCTCCAGCAGATATTCCATATTGATATCCGCGCCGGTCAGGCTGTCCCCAACCAGATATTCGCGGCCTTCCATATGGGCATCGACATAATCGAACAGCTTGGTGACCTCTCCATCGACGAAGCCTTTCAGCATCGGCAGCCCGTCCAACCCGCCAAAACGCGGGCCGAGCAGTGTGAGCAGCAGCGGCATCGCCACCGTGCCTTCACCGAACTGCAACCATTCGAGGTAAGCACTGCGGTCCGCATGGCCGGGCGCAACGCCCAGCTTACCCTGCCCGTGCGCTTCAATAATATATTCAATAATCGCGCCAGATTCGACCATCACTCGGCCATCGACATCGACGGCAGGCGCTTTGCCGAGTGGGTGGATCGCAAAGAAATCATCCTGAGACCGGTTGGTGTCCTCATGGCGATGATGTTCGACCAGCGTGTAGCCAACGTCCAGTTCCTCCAGCAGCCAGATGATGCGGGTCGAACGCGAATAGCGTAAGTGGTGAAGGGTGATGGTCATTATATTCTCTCCATATTGATGTGCGTTTTGCCAGACGCGCTCGTTAGCCCGTCCTGTAATCCTCTGTCACCTCGCCAAATTCGGCTAGTTCTTCTTCATGGCCGATCTCGCGCCATTCTTCTTTCAGCGCCTGCGATTCCCAATCCTGCATGACGGGATGTTCGATGATATGATCTACCCACGCGCGGCCAGCTTCGCCGACATCCAAGTCGTATGTGCGTACACGGAAAGCAACCGGCGCGAAGAAGGCGTCGGCGGCGGTGAAGGCCTCGCCCGCCAGCCATGGGCCTTTGAATCGCGATAGCCCCTCGCTCCAAAGCTCTTTGATCCGTGCGATGTCTTTTTTCAGGGCATCCGACATGGGCTTGGGCTTTGCGCGGACACCGACATTCATCGCGCATTCGTTCCGCAGCGCGCCAAACCCGCCATGCATTTCCGCCACCGCACATTGCGCCCAGGCACGCGCCGCTTCGTCCTTGGGCCAAACGCTTTCATGGCGGTCAGCGAGATACATCACAATGCCAAGCGAGTCGTAGATGGTGCGGTCATCATCGAGCAGCACTGGCACCTGCCCCGTCGGCGAAAAGGCGCGGAAGGCATCATAGTTGGACATGGAGGCGAAGGGTTCGAGCTGTTCCTCAAACGAAATGCCGAGCGCCTTCATCAATACCCATGGGCGCAAGCTCCAACTCGAATAATTCCGGTTCGCGGTGATGAGGGTGTAGGTCATTGGCATCTATCCGATAGCGGTTGCAGGCTTGCTTGATGTCTTGCCAGCTTCAGCCGGCTTTGCAACCACCGGATCATCCTCGTCCGGCCAGCGCTCCAGCCGCGCCGAGTTCGGGCGCAGGAATATTGCGGGTAGCTTCAGCAGCATCAGCGATTTGTGAATCCAGAAATCGGTCGCGCGTTCCTGCCACCGCGCAGTCACGCGGCCATTATCTTTGAGCCAGTGAAAATAGGGCAGCCAGTGGCTCGGCTCATCCACCTTGATAACTTCAAAGATACGCGTGAGCGCCTTGTCGCTTTTGATGAAGCGATTTTTTAGGAGCACATCCACCTGGGTCATGCCGCGCTGTTCGGTCAGCATGATCACGCGGCAAAGCTGTTCGAATAGATCGCCATCGGCAATGATCGCATCGGTATCCAGATCGTCAATCGTGCAGCCAAAGGCGCTTTCGATAAAATGGTCGATATGCCCGCAAGTCCGGTCGACCTTTATCGGCATCCGGCCCTGAAGCTGAAAATAGCGTTTGAACATCTGATAATGTTTATGTTCGTCACCGCGGTGTTTCTCGACCTCGGCGATAAATTCCGGCTTGTCGGGGCAGCGCGCACGGACAGCCTTTAACACCCGGTCGAGGCTGGTATAGCCGCGATGTTCGTTATAAATATAGACCGATGCCAAGACGTCGAGATAGCGATTCCGGAAAGATACAAACATATGCAGAGGCTAGGCTCGGCGAAACGGAAAGGCAATTACGTCCTTTCTAGCAATTGGCCTTGTAGCATCTAGTGAATATGTAAGCGCGCTATCCGCGACGGCTGTTCCAAATCATCGCGGCAGCAGGGATCAGCATCAACCAGAACCCCGAGACGGGCATAAGGATTATGCCGAGAATGCAAAATACTAACAGCGTGACACCAAGCGTCTTCATCGCACGGCCTGCCCCATGCTTTTCCAACAGATCGACGGCCATGCCCAGCAAGGCCATCAAAAATCCGGCAAAGAAGAACCATGTCACGGCACCGCGCATAGGGTCTTCACCCACTGAATTGTAGATTCCATCGGCAGCCATTTGCTGAACAATTGGCGCGAACATGACCGCGGCGAGCAAAGTATGGATTGCGGAGATGGCGATAATGCACCTGCCAATCCAACGGGAAGGTTTGGCGAGAGTATCAGACATAATTGGCCGTCGTCGCTGCTGCGACATCCTCTTTACTGACGCCCGGCGCGAGTTCGATCAGCTTGAAAGGCTGATCATGATTTTCGCGGTGGAACACGCATAGATTGGTGACAATCATATCGACCACATTCTGGCCCGTTAAAGGTAACGTGCATTCGGGGATGAATTTCGGGCTGCCGTCTTTCGCGGTGTGATCCATCACCACGATGATCTTTTTCACGCCCGCGACCAGATCCATCGCGCCGCCCATGCCCTTGATCATCTTGCCCGGGATCATCCAGTTGGCAATGTCGCCATTTTCGGCAATCTCCATCGCGCCGAGTACTGTCAAATCGATATGCCCGCCGCGTATCATCGCGAAGCTTTGGTCGGATCCGAAATAGCTTGAAATTGGAAGCTCGCTTATCGTCTGCTTGCCTGCATTGATCAGGTCGGCATCCTCTTCGCCCTCAACCGGGAATGGCCCGATGCCCAGCATGCCATTCTCGCTTTGCAGCGTCACTTCCATGCCATCGGGAATATGATTCGCAACCAGCGTCGGGATGCCAATGCCCAGATTGACATAATAGCCGTCTTGCAGCTCCTGCGCCGCACGCGCCGCCATTTGGTCTCTGGTCCATCCGGGTTTTTGGTCACTCATTAAATCAGCCCCAAATCTTCATCGCTAGACTTATCGCCCGCACCGACCGGGTTCGTTGGCATCGGCGTCATATTGGCGCGTTCGGCATCCAGCCCTTCAAAAATCCGTTTCAGCGCATCTTCCTCACTGCTGCCCAATGCCTGTGCCCAGCCGCGCGCGGCATAGCGGATGCAATCGACCATCGCGACGCCGAATGCTGCCGGATCGGGCGAGAGCGCTTTTGGATTTACGAAACAGGTGACCGGGCCGTCTTCCTTGGCCCAAACACGCAGGAATTCTTTCGAGCCCATCACCATATCTTGATATGGCACGAGATCGATGGCTATCGGCTTATCGGTCATTTCGGCGCCTCCGGTGCCCAGCGTGTTTCTTCGGGAAATACCTCGTCAAAGCTTCCCGCTATATCCGGTCCGTAAATCGGGTTGGCTAGAACAAACCAGCCATTGCCCCATTTGCCGTCGAAATTGCCATGGCTGGCAAGTGCCTTGCGGTCCATCGGACGCAGTTCTTTTGCATTGAAGATATCGGCGACATCGCCAAGCTGATCACCGACCAAGGCAATCACGCAATAATTTTCAGATATCTTTGCGCGCCGTCCGTCTTTTTCCGAACCACCCGGCGTGTCGCCGCGCAGGAACAGGCTTTCACCATGTTTGAAATTGCCAAGGCCCGCAGCGGCCAATGTCGCTTCTGTACCGCGCGGATTATAATTGGAGCGGTTGGTATTGACGATCATCGTCACGCCCGCCTTGCGCATCCGTTCAAATGCGGCGACTGAACCGGGCGTGGCCAGCGCTTTACCCGCGCCAGTCTTTTCCCATTGGAACCAGATTTTCGGATCAAAATCGACCTTACGTTCCGCCATGAACCGCATAACGCCCATATTCCAAAGCAATGTTTCATCGGCGTCAAACACAGCAGCGAGCGGCTTGTCACCGCAGGCCAGCCATTTGGGATTGTCGGCAGTTGCGCCCTCCGCAAGCACAACCGAATTGACCGGGCGATTTGCGGCCATCTTTTCGGCATGCGCTGCAATTGTCTGCCAGGTTTGCCGCAAAACGACCGTCCCTTCCGCAGAACCATACAGCCATTGCTGTCCAGCGGGTGCAGAAGTTTCGGATTGCGCCTCGCCAATCTGGCTGGCGGCTTCACCTTTCGTGAATACCGGCGGCGGTGTCTTGGCGGTTGCACAAGCAGCGGAGGATAGCAGCAAGGCAGATAATGCCCCGGCGCGTGTAATTTTCGAAATCATGCTGTTTCCTTTTCCCTTACCGTGCGGAATTCAATTTTCTTGTCATACGGCGCGCCCAATATCAGCCGCTTCACATAGATGCTCGGCAAATGGATGCTGTCGGGATCGAGCTCGCCAACCTCGACAATCTCTTCCACTTCAGCAACGCAGATTTTGCCTGCGGTCGCCATTGGCGCATTGAAATTGCGTGCGGTTTTGCGGAAAGAAAGATTGCCCGCTTTATCGGCTTTCCATCCTTTCACGATACA
>CAKZNA010000040.1 GCA_937129355.1 uncultured Sphingomonadales bacterium
AAGAGCTTATCCGGGGCTGCACAGCATAGATTCTAAGCAGACTTGCGCGTGCCCTTTTTAGCCAGAACAAACATCGGCACCGCGACGACAGCAAGCAGGCCGCTTACCATGAACGGCAGATGGTAGCTTCCCTGAACCGCAAATAATGCACCGGTTGCGATTGGGGCCAAAGCACCAACAAGGCTTACCAAAGCACCTTTTATGCCCATCAACGTGGGAAAAGCCCTCATGCCCACCAATTCAGCTAGGATGATAGGACCAATTTGCGAAGGAATGCCGCTCGCCATTCCCCACAATATGACAAATGTACCAAGAACGGGGAGAGCAAACGAATCTCCAGCGTCAACAGGAAGCAGCGCGAATGTACCCAGCGCCAGCACCAGCGCGGCAACGGGAATAACGCGGGCAGCGCCATATCGGTCGGCCAGAAATCCGCACAAGAACAAGCCGGGCAATCCGAATAGATTGGCGATGCTGTAGATCGACACTGCATTGCCGGAGCTATAACCCTGCGCAATCAGATAGCCGATGACATTGTAAAGAATGCCATTGATGCTCAGTTGAACCAGTATGAGCGCAAGAATGAGCAGCCAGAAGCGCGAATAGGTTAATCCTTCAACCACAGTCATTCCGGATAATGATACTTCGGACTCACCTTCCAGCTCACCCGATTCCACCGGTTCCCGCGGAGGCGGAAACCGCACGAGCATCGACAGGCCAACTCCGACAACAAACGCCGTTCCAGCAAACACGGTTAAGGCTGTTCGCCAGTCTGTTGCCCGAATGATCATGTCGGTCATGGTTGGCATGGCGGCGCTCGCCACGACTATCGAGCCAATGAAGAAAGCCATGGCCATTCCGCGATGATGGAGGAACCAGCGATTGATAACGGTCGCACCCGGTATGATAGTAGCGGCACCTACACCGGCTCCGATTATGGCCATTGCCCCGGTTAGCTGAGCCAGATTTGCGGCGTTGGCCGCCCATATCGCTCCGCTGGCAGTAACAACAATTCCGGCAAACAGTAAATTTCGCGGGCCAATTTTGTTCAATACCCAGCCTGCCGCGATACTAGAGACCGCCAACCCGACAAGCATCGCGGCGGCGATGTTGCCCAATTGCTGTTCCGACCAGCCGAAATCTGCCTGTAGCACCGGCAAATAGACCCCAAGCGATGCCAATGTGCTGCCAACGAGCAAAAAGCTAATTATCGAAACAGCCGCAACGACCAGCCATCCACCGATTGATGTCAGTTCCGGGTCCGGCTTGCTTGGCGGAGACAATGTTGCGTCTCCCACCTATAATTCCCCTGATGCCATCAGGTCTGTGGGAGAACGCAAATCAACCGTTCCCAGATAACCATAGCCCATCTCAATTGCATCATGTGCGCCAAAACCGAGCAAATCCTGCGCTTGTCTGGGCAGACTGCGGGCGCGCTCGATGGGTGTCGCCAGACAGTGATTTTCTTCGCTACGCAGCCACCCCACGCAATAGCTTATATGCATAGCGCGGCGCCATTTTTCTGCATGACTATTCGCGCCGCCCGCATGAAGCGTAGAGCCAACATAAATCAGTGCTGACCCTGGCTCCATTTCTGTTGCGACAATCTCATCCTCAGCCGCTTTCCGGTCACGCGACCAGAGATGGCTACCCGGGACAACCAGCGTTGAGCCTAGTTCCGGTGTAAACTCTCCTAGTGCGAGAATGGAAGCCAGCATCAGTGCCATTTTTCCATCGCCAATACGCGGCCAGATATCTTCATCGCGGTGTAGCGGCTGCGCGTGCCCCCCCGGCCCACGATCAATAACATGCGCCAGATTTAGCTGAACCGATCCACAATTTGGTCCTAAAATTTCATCACAAATGTCCATATATCCGGGGTGACTCAGCAATTCTTCGACGAATGTATCGGATTTAGCCGGCAGACCGGTAAGGTGGCGTGTCTTGTCTCCAAAGAAGCTGGCCACCTGCTCATTCATAAACGACCGGACGGGGGACTGCGCCTCCAGCAAAGGATCCAATTCTTCATTGAATCGATCAAGCGTGTCACTGTTCAAAAATTCGTCGATGACGACAACACCGTTCCGGTTGATCTCCGCCGCAATATCGGCGCGTGGCGCGCTGGCCGGAAAATGCAAAATATCTGTATTACTCATGAAAACTATCTTTCGCTTTTTATGCTCACAATATCCCCCAACGCTGGGCTTGGCGCGCTGCTGGTATCATCCATTGGCGGATATTGCGGTCCTGCTTGCCGGGATTCGAAACGGGCTGTGCCTTTTCGATAGGGAAAGGAAGCTGATCTATTGTGTCTGTCGCAACACCTTCGGCAAATAATTTGCCTATCAGCGGAGCCATAACATTGCCCCAGGCATTGAAATGCATCAAACCATACACCCCCGGTTGCGCTTCGTAGATACCAGGAAATTCAACATCACGCATGCCCACCCGGCCAGTCCAGTAGGCTTCCAGCTCAATGTCCATATTCCGCGTTTCAGGCCAGACATCGTGCAACCAGTTGAGCTGATTCTGAAAATGCCACGCCGCATCTTCCGGTTTGGCGGTTTGCGGTATCGACGACAGGATGAGGCGGTTGTGACGATCCTTCACCAGAGGATTGAGGTCAACGGGCACCTGCGCCAGGGTTTGTCCGCCGGGCATGATAGCCGCACTTGCTTCCGCAGATAGCGGCTTTGTGGTTAGCCCGTAGGCAGTCAGCGGATAAAAGCTATCCGCAAATTCAGGAACGATGCCGGTGGGATAGGCATTGGTACAGAATATTGCACGGTCCGCCGTAACGGAACCGCTGCTTGTTCTGATCCGCCATTTTTTTCCAATTGGTTCGATATCAAGGGCTTCGCTATTTCCAAAAACTCTAGCACCTAGCTTTATCGCATTTTTCGCCATGCCGTTGCTGAACAGATATGGATTAACACGACCGCCATTGGGATAGATCAATCCGTGTGACCAGGTTTTGGAACCGGTCAATTGCTCCATATCACTGCCTGCGACGGTTTCGATCTTCTGGATTCCGGATGTCTCAAGATACGCCATTTCCGCCTTGAAATCTTCTAGCGCCCCTTCGCCGGTCATTGCGTTCAGATATCCCGACTTCACCGCGTCGCATTCAATTTCGTATTTCTCTGCCAGATCAAACGGGATGGTATGATGTTCGCGAAACGCCTCCAGAAACCCTTTGCCTTCATCCAGGAAGCCCCTGAGAACAGAAATATCCTTTAGCACAGGCAGGACATGCCCTGCATTTCTGCCAGAGGCTCCCCATCCAGGCTCTCTCGCCTCCAGCACGGCCACATCGACACCCGCTTCGGCGAGATGGAGCGCAAGCGATGTCCCCGCCAGCCCCGCACCGATAATGACAATATCCGCAGTAATATCGTTTTCGAGCGTCGGATAGTCGGCTTGCACGCCCCCCGGCATCGTCCAGCCGCTATTCTTTATAGGTACCAGTCCGCGATCAAATAGTTCATGAGTGGTTTTTGCAGCCTTGTCACCTTCGAGCAGGGGAAGCCATTTTTTCGGCCATACCCATGCCGTTGCGGCAGCAACGCCAACAAGCCCGGTGCCGACAAGCAGGTTTCGGCGGCTGAACATGGTGGCGGGCTTCGTATGCTTATCCATTTTTCCCTCCCAGTTGGCTTTTGCTGCAGCAGCATTCGCTGCCGCGAACGACTTTTGACATAAGCATCTTACTCGTGAAACGCGTTTCTAAAATCGAAACATGCTACGCAAAACGGTAAAGATACTACATCGAAAACCGGGATATTCGTAACAGACATCCAATTTTTATTCGTTTTGCCCTTGACCCGTTAGACTCTTTATGTTCTTGATGCAACATGTGATGCGTTTAAAGTTAAAGACATCAATCCTTATCGAGATGATGCAGAGGGAGGAAAAAATGAAATTGGAATTTACAAAAATACTATTGAGCGGGGCCGCTTTGGGCGCGCTTTGCATGCCGGTATATGCACAGGACAATACAGCGGATGATGCCGCAAATGAAGATGTCATCATCGTGACAGCCAACAAGCGCGAAGAAAATCTGCAAGAAGTTCCCGTCGCGATTACCGCAATTGGCCAAGAACAACTTGGCGTAACCGGCTTTTCCGATGTTCGCGATTTAAGCGGCCTTGCCCCTAACCTCACTGTTAACTCTGGTACCAACAACCCGACTGCAACAGTTGTCGGTATTCGAGGTATTAGCGCGGGTGGTGATGAATCACTTACACTCGACCAGGCCATTGCACTCTATATTGATGGTATATATCTTGGACGCGCTGCCGCTTCGGTAGTGTTCTCCAAAGACGTCGAGGCTGTGGAAGTTTCACGTGGCCCACAAGGAACACTGTTCGGCCGCAACTCGACTGGTGGCGCGGTTGCCTTCCGTATGCGCCGTCCAACACATGATTTCGGCCTCGATGTAGAGGCTGGTTATGGCAATCAAGATTCACGCGAAGCTTTGGTCCGCCTAAACACGGGCAATATCGTTGATGACAATCTGCGCTTGTCGTTCACTTATGCGCATTCCCAAAATGACGGTTATGTGGATAACTTGCTCACGCCAGGCAATGATCGTGATTCCGGTTCCAATAACGTTGATTCGTTCCGTGTGGCGCTGGAGGCAGACCTTGGCGATACAGGATCAATCTATTACTCGTTTGATTATTCGGATTTCGTAAGCAGCTCTCAGGCCTTTCAAACAACAATAGCCACCCCCACTGTTACAGGATTTCTGGCCAATTCAACCACTACTCCCGGGTGCAGTCTTGCGATAAACCCGACACGGCAAGCCGCCCTTTGTTTGGATGACGACCGTCCGTCTGAGAGCGAGCTATACGGTCACGTCCTCAAGATGGAAAATGATTTTGGCGGAGTAACGCTGCGCAGCACAACTGGCTACCGCAGCTGGCGGAACACGCTACCAAACACTGATCTTGACGGATTTGGAGCTATTACGGGCCCCCAATTCAGCGGAGCCACGTTGTTTAATGGTATTACTCCAGCTGCATTGCTTGTTCCATTTGTTGGAAGTCCCGGGGCCGCAGCTTTTGTTTCGGGTTCACCAGTACCAACTTTGACAACCTCGCTATTCTCCTCGTCAACTGTCCGTAGCCAGGATCAGGTTAGTCAGGAAATTACACTTCTCAATACCGACAAGGGCCGGTTTAACTGGGTTCTCGGAGCTTACTATTTTTATGAGAAAAGCAAGGAACGGGATATTCAGCAAGCTGGTTTCCCGTTGGATGTCGATCCGATTTTGCGCTTCAATCCAAATTTTGGTGCGGCGGGCCCTATGCTTGCAGACGGGTTAGCACCCGGCACAAGGTTCCGCGCAATTGAAAATATATCTAGTGTAAATTATCAAACGACCGGCGAATCCTTCGCTCTTTACGGTCAGGGCGAATATCGTATGGGTGAGGATGAAAACTTCGGTGTCACTCTGGGGCTACGATACACTTGGGATGAGAAAAAGATTAACCAGACATCACCGTTCAATAACGTCGGTACGGCTAATTTCAGCGAACCAACTGGGCATTTGACACTCGATTACCGTCCTACGGAAGGTTTTAATATCTACGCCAAAGCCGCGCGCGGATATCGCTCCGGTGGGTTTGTGATCCGCACGCAGCAAGCTCCATTCACTCCAGAAATTATTTGGTCATACGAAGCTGGCATAAAGACGCAATTCTGGGACAATAGAGTTCGGTTTAACTTGGCTGGCTTCTACGCTGACTATTCCGATCAGCAGATCAGCCAACCTGTAACCAATCCTGGCGGTGGGGGATTTGGTTCACTCACAGTAAACGCCGGTAAAACAACATATAAGGGTATTGAGGCAGAATTATCGGTCCAACCGATAGAAGGTCTGCAGTTTAGTGGATCGTTCGGTTATGTTGATCGTAAAATCAAGCAGTTCCCGCTCACGCAAGCGAACGGAACGGTGATTAATATCGCTGATCAAGTGATTGCAAAAACCAATGTACCTTCGACCACAGCTAGCGCATCGGCCCAGTATAAGCACTATTTCGGCAACGACATGTTTCTGTTGACCCGTGTTGCAGCAACTTATGAAGGAAGCCGTTTCTTCTTCGGTGTACCGCTGACATCCACTTTTGCGAGAGACTTGGAAGCGCGTGCGCGGACTTTGGTAGATGCGCAGATCCGTTTGGGTGATATTCCGCTCTTTGGCGGCGGCAAGGGCTTTGTTCAGATCTGGGGTAAAAATATTCTAGACAAGGAATATGAAACGCGCGCCATCGATTTCGGTGCATTGGGCTATGGTGGATTCTACTATGGTCGCCCAGCGACCTACGGCGTGACCGCTGGCATTAGCTTCTAATTCTCTCAGCGGTACTCCTCCTCCCAGAGTAGACCGCATAAAAGAGAATTTTGCCCGGCCTGTTACAAACAGGCCGGGCATTTTTTTGCCGGACATCTTCAGAGCCGTGTTGTTATCTTTCGGGATATTGCGGTTACAATACTAGTATCTGCTTCGGGCGCAAACGCGGACACGGAATGCCTCACGTTGAGGCCAAGCCTGCACTAAGCTTGACTTCCGAACATCGATCATGGTTAGGCGGTAAGCGGGGTATGGTGGACAAAACAGTACAAAATTGAGGATATACAGGTGGTTGAATCGACCGAATATATTGAGAATACAGCTACTCCTTTTTACCGCCGAAAATGGATGCTCGCTCTGATCGCTTTGGGCCTGCTGCTGGTCGCAGCCTATAAGGCGCTCCCCTATTATTTTTCATATCTCACATCTGATGTGCAATTCTTTGAAAAAGAAATTGCGGCCTTTGAAGAAGCAGACAAGCAAAACCAGCCGAAACCGGGGCGAGTGTTGTTTACTGGTAGCAGCAGCATTAGATTTTGGGACAGTTTGCAAACTGACATGAGGCCACTCAAGGTTATAAACCGTGGATTCGGCGGGTCGATGATTCACCAAGTGACATATTATGCAGACCGCATCATCGCCCCCTATCAACCATCAGCAATCGTTATGTACGCTGGAGACAATGATATCGGAAATTTGATTACCCCGCGGTCTGCGGAGCAAGTTGTTATCGATTTTGACGCGTTTGTGAAAAAGGTTCGTACTGACAATACCGATGTTCCTATAATTTACATCGCGATCAAACCCTCAACAAGGCGCATTAAGCAGTGGCCTGAAATGAAGAAGGTCAACAACCTCATCGCAGCGCGAGCGAAAGCGGATGCATTCACCTATTTTGTCGACATCGCGACCCCCATGTTAAACGATGACGGGAAAGCGAATGATGAATATTTACTCTGGGACGGCCTGCATATGAACGAAAAAGGTTATGCGCTGTGGACCTCGCTAATCCGTCCCGTAGTTGTTCGCGCGCTAGAGGAACGAGAGAAATCCTCACACTCACCCGGCGACAAAGAACTATGAATGTTGGCGGAAGAGGCAGGAGTCGAACCTACCAGGCAGCACGAAGTGCGCCCCACTGGTTTTGAAGACCAGGTACCCCACCGGGGATATATCTCTTCCATCAATCTGGTATTGAACCGCCCAATTTCATATCAATAACATCAGCATTTGCAACAGATCGCGTATTTCCATTGCGGACGGAAAACCCCAATGCGTCGAAGAACTCCAAAACCTCAATTGTTTGATTTCGGCCCAAATCAAATGCCTTTTTTGCGTCTATGACTGTGAAGGCATCTCGATTGGGCAATTGGACAATTTGGTCAGCCAAGGTCCGTAACGTCGATGGAAGCGCGAGACGTTTTTCTCCGATCTCAAAGAGTTTACCAGTCTTGAGTTTCGTTCGCGTCAAAGCTTCAGTCTGCTTCGTATCAAAGCCAAGCTCCTTTTCAATTTCGGACCGCAGTGGCAGGCGGTTCTTCATCAGGGCATCGAGGCGTGACCAATCATTTTGCGCCTGCTGAGTCAATTTCGGTTTGTGGCTTGAAAGACGGACTTGGTTCGAGCTCTGCACGATTTGGCTGTTCCGAATACAGGCGGCCAGGATGTCAGAGAATATTAAGAGCGGAACGCGGTCGCCCAGCAACGCTTGCAACTTGTCGATCGCTATCAAGTCATTTTCCGAGTTTGCGCTATGCCAGTCAGTCAGAACATGCTTCAGGCGAAATTTGTAGTAATTCCACTGCGTCCTAGACACGACGAGTTCGTCGGCTTTTCTGGGTAGTCTCACAATATTGTCTGACCCGAAAGGTTGGGCGCGCAAAATTTCTTGGATATCGCTATTCGTTATATTCCATATCCGCTGTTGGCGTCTCAGACTGACAATCTCATCATTTTCGAATAACAAATTTTCTAGTGCGTTTTCGGCGTTGCTTTTTTCAAGCGCATCAAGTTGCCGGGCTCTTTCAGCATTCGCCCGGCCCCTTTGCGGTGCGACAGGGTCGATAACAACCCCGCCACCAAGAATGCTTTTTTCGCTCTCTTCCCGAATAAGAAAACGATCCCCAGAACTTGCTATGACACCGATATCAAGGATGAATTGCACCCTTTGTTCGCTTACGTCCTTATTGCGCCCAGAATCCTCTTTGCCGGATAACAAATATGCCCGCGCTCCAATCCGGCGGGAACCAATATAGAGTTTCACGCGGCCCAAATGTTTCAACTTACGAGGCGCGGCTTCTGATAACTCAAACCTGCTGTCCAATCGAAGAGCGGGCAGCGCATCAGCATCGGCACATAGAAAATCACCACGCGCCACATTATCAACCGAGATGCTTCCAACGATATTTAGCGCGCAACGTTGACCGGCAGAACCACTAGACGCAGGGTTGCCTTGGGCATGAATATCGCGGACTTTTACAGAAGTTTTGCGGAGCCGATTGCCGGAAACCGTATGCAAAAAAAGTTCATCTCCAATATTTATGTTCCCGGACAAAGCCGTGCCTGTGACAACCAGACCCGACCCCTTTTTGGTAAAAGTTCGGTCGATATACATCCGAAAATGCCCGCGAACCTTCCGCTTTCGATAAGCCACCGCTTTGGCAACCAGAATATCTTTGAGCACGGCGATGCCATCATCGGCTTTCGTTGAAATTTTGCATATTTGGACATCCGGGAAAAGAGACCAAATTTGTCCGAAGACTTCTTCTACCCGCTTTTCATCGACAAGATCGATCTTGCTAATAATAACCAGGAAGTCTTTGACACCTAGCAGGCGCAAAATCTGTAAATGCTCTAACGTTTGAGGCATGGGGCCATCATCGGCTGCCACTATCAGCATAGCGAGATCAATGCCGGTGATGCCGGAAATCATTGTGTTCATAAACCGGGAATGTCCCGGGACATCGATAAATCCGATGGAGCTGTTTCCGTCTATATCCTTAAACGCAAATCCCAATTCTATCGACAAACCCCGGCGTTTTTCTTCATCTAAGCGATCTGTATTCACCCCTGTTAGTGCTCTAATGAGGCTGGTTTTGCCGTGATCGACATGTCCCGCTGTTGCTATTAGCACGTGAGCGCATCTCGTAGTTCCGGCAGCTGCTGTAGAAACTCTGCTTCACAGTCCAAGCATCGAAGGTCGAGTAGAAGTTCGCCGTCGCGCAACCTGCTAATCACCGGCTTCGGCAGCTTACGAAGCTCTGCCGATAAACGGCGAAGGTCACCATCCTGATTAC
>CAKZNA010000041.1 GCA_937129355.1 uncultured Sphingomonadales bacterium
CGCACCCTCAACTCCCGTATCACCAATGTCTCCCCCGATCTCAAATTTCGCTTCCTCGAAGCCGCTTTGAAAATCACTGGCGAGCACGAGGAGATGAAAACCTCAGCCGAAATCTTCGACTTCTACCAAGACCTCGTTACAGAAATCGAACTGGCAGCTTCTCTCGACGGAGATTCCAAAGTAGGCCGCGAAGCTTTCGGACTCTTCGTCAACATCCACCACACCCGCGAAATCGAACGCGAATCCGGCGGCTTCCAACGCTATCTCCAGAACCAAAACAACTCGACATCTTACTCCTACAACTTCGGCCGACCCACCGAAGACTATCGTGACAAATTTGAAAAAGCAGCATCCATGTTTGATGCGGCGATACAGGATTAAACACGATGGCATTAAAATTTGAAATCGTAACCCCTGAAAAGCTCGTGCGTAGCGATGAGGCCTATATGGTTGTTGTTCCGGGCAGCGAAGGTGATTTCGGCGTTATGGTCGGCCATGCGCCCACCATGAGCACTTTACGTGACGGTGCGCTGTCAATCTATGCAACTGACGGCGCGGAACCCGAAACATTGGAAATTCGCGGCGGCTTTGCTGAAGTCAACGAAAATGGCCTGACCATCCTTGCGGAAAGCCTAGGCTAAACGCGCGAACTACTGCCCCATCGCTTTGTATGAAAAGCGATATGGCTTGCTTCCATCCATCATTGAAATCTCGGCATTGAGCGCTTTACTCTCGCGCCAATAGCGGATGCGCTGCGGATAATCGTTGGCGGCGTTGGCGAATGTGATGTCCTTGTCGCCGCTTTCCAACGCCGGAAATTTGGTGGCGGTCGCACCGCGCGGCATGGCCCAAAAGGCAAGCTTACCATCTTCGTCATATGCAATACGCGTGGATTCCCAGACGACTAGCTTATCGCCCTTCCCCATTCTTGCCGCACCAATCATGATATTGCCGCGCGGCGGCGTCCAATATTCATCGCCCCAATCATCGCCATTTTGATAGGCCCATGCGCCGGTCATCCAGGCGGGAAGCGACCGGGAATGGCCGAAAGCGGCCACAGAAAGGCCGAGCGCGATGCATATAGCCGTTATTCGTTTTACGAATTTAGTTGTCGTTAGAAGCTTCTTTGCGCCGGCCATGATGCGCTTCTATCGGCGCAAAGACTTTCAGGCAAATCCATATTGCCAGCGTCGATACGGCCAGTCCTACCGGAACATCGACAAAATAATGCCATCGCGTCGCCATCGCTTCCAGCATGATATAGATGAATAGCGGCAGATAACACATGCCAAGGCAGCGTTCATGGCGCCAAGCGAAATAAACAAAGACCGACGACGACGCCACATGCAGCGAGGGCATTGCCCCGATCGCAGCAAACATATGCTCGCCGCCTTCCGCAGCCATCCAGCCGCGCCCGCCAGCCACCAAAGCCTGATACCCGCCAAACATATGCGCCTGCCGCGTCGTTTCCACCGCGTTGACGCCGGCTTCGTAGATGAATGGGCCGATGGCGGGCATAATCAGATAGCTCAAACCGCCAAGCACATGCACCAACATCGCCGAGAAAATCACTTTCCTGAACACAATGAAGCAACGCATCGAATGCACGACGATGCTCGCTACAAACATGCTGAGAAAGGCAAAGGCATAGAGATAATTGCCCCCCGGCAGAGCCCAATCGACACCGCTGTGAACAAGGAATGAGGCATCAATCAATGGCCGTAATGCCTGATCAATATCCCAATATAGATCGTCCCACAGGCGCGGATTCACGAATGTCATCCATAATTTCACGTTGAAATGCACAATTAAAACAACGGAATAAGAGAATGCAGCCGCGATATAGTATAATAACCGCATCCGGCGTTTGGACATTAGCGTCATGACGGTCCAAGCTGCGATAATCCCGAATGGAACGAAATAGCTCATGCCCATAAAGGCAAGCGCGTCACCGTTCGGGAATACAAAAGGGAGCCCGAACGCTAGTGATAACAAGATTGCCACCAAGGCGAATGTCGCGGCTAGACCCAATTCCGGCGTAGGCGCAATATACAAAAACGCGCTTCGAACACGCTGTGATAGCGATAATCTGCCGACCTTATGCTGCCCGACCACGGGCGTGATCGTGGAGGATAACTCCCCCGCCAACTGGTTCATCTAAATATCCTGCGACCCCACACGGCAAATTTGCCGCCCTTGCGCAGCCTTGTGCCAGAAAAATGGCAAAGCGCAATCACGCATATGCATAGCTTTGCAAAACAATACATTGATCAAGACGATGATCGGCCAATCGTTACCAGTTTGTTTACCAATTTCGTTTAGCCGTTCAGTTGTTGAGAAATTAATGGCATTAGTGGAGCGTTATAGCTGTGAGTGCATTTGGAAAAAAACCCGGGGTTGGCGGCAATAGGCCTGCATTTGGCGTAGCGCGTCCCATGTCGAATAGTGATGCCGCACGCCAAGATGCAGAAGATGAAGCGAAACCTGACAAGTCAGGCTCGCCGGAAGGTGGCGATCAGTTTCCAGCTCTCGATTCGGTGGAACTTCCCGGTCAAGCAGCAGCACCTGCCCCCCAACAAGATGCGATGTCAAAGCTCACAGAGCGTGCGTCAGCCGCTGCGGAAAAAGACGAAGGCCCGCAGGGTTTCGAAGCTTCTGTCCACAAAATCAAAGAGCAGGTGCTTCCGCGCCTGTTAGAACGTGTTGATCCCGAAGCAGCCGCAACGCTGAACAAGGATGAGCTTACCGAAGAATTCCGGCCGATTATTCTGGAAGTTCTTGCCGAGCTCAAGCTCACACTTAACCGCCGCGAGCAGTTTGCTCTTGAAAAAGTTCTTGTCGACGAATTGCTTGGCTTTGGTCCTCTCGAAGAGCTGCTGACCGATCCGGACATTACCGATATTATGGTCAACGGACCACAGCAAACCTATATTGAGAAGAGCGGTAAGCTGGTCATCGCGCCCATTCAATTCCGCGATGAAGAACATCTGTTTCAGATTGCACAGCGCATTGTGAACCAAGTCGGCCGCCGCGTCGACCAAACAACTCCGCTCGCCGATGCCCGCTTGAAAGACGGTTCGCGTGTGAACGTTATTGTTCCGCCGCTGTCCTTGCGCGGTACTGCTATCTCTATTCGTAAATTCTCGGAAAAACCTATCACCCTTGATATGCTTAAAGGCTGGGGTTCGATGGACGAGAAAATGTGCACGGCGCTCAAAATTGCAGGCGCTTGCCGGATGAATATCGTTATTTCGGGCGGTACTGGCTCGGGTAAAACAACGATGCTCAACTCCATGTCGAAAATGATCGACCCCGGCGAACGTGTTTTGACGATCGAGGATGCTGCCGAGCTTCGCTTGCAGCAGCCACATTGGCTACCGCTGGAAACGCGTCCACCTAACCTTGAAGGCGAAGGTGCGATTACTATTGGTGATCTCGTTAAAAACGCCCTGCGTATGCGCCCTGACCGCATTATCCTTGGTGAGATTCGTGGCGCTGAATGTTTCGATCTTCTCGCTGCGATGAACACGGGCCATGATGGTTCCATGTGTACACTTCACGCCAATAATCCACGTGAATGTCTCGGCCGTATGGAAAATATGATCCTGATGGGTGATATTAAAATCCCGAAAGAAGCAATTTCACGCCAAATCGCTGAATCGGTTGACCTGATCGTTCAGGTGAAGCGTCTTCGCGATGGTTCACGCCGGACAACGCAGATTACCGAAGTTATCGGGATGGAAGGCGATGTTATCGTGACGCAGGACCTGTTCAAATTCGAATATCGCGATGAAGATGCCGACGGCAAAATCAACGGCGAATTTGTTGCTGGTGGCGTACGTCCATACACGCTTGAAAAAGCGCGTCAGTTTGGTTTTGATCAACCATTCTTGGAAGCTTGCCTTTAAATCAGAACGCTAGGCCTGACCGCCAGCCAACGCATAGATTAGCGACGAAAATGCCATGATCCCTGCGATCACGGTTATGCTAGTCCACGGCATGAACCCGACCTTTTCGATATTTTTGCGCTTTTGCCGCTTTGCATCTGCATAACCGGCAAAGACCGATATCAAAGCCGCTACCCCGCACGCTATCCATGCGAAATTTTCCTGCCAGAAGAAGATGTTGAATTCGGCCATTGGCGCGATGTGGCCACGCAATCATCATTGGTCAAGAAGCCCCGGTTGGCCTAGTCGAAAATAATGACCGTCGCGGATTCGAAAAGCACTATGCTAGGCCTTGCCCTGCGGCTTGGTTCGATGATTGCGATTGCCATCATGTTCGCCTTTGTAAAACTGGCCGCAGAAGAAGGCGTTCACGTTGTTGAATCGCTGTTCTGGCGACAACTGGCCGGGCTCCCCGTGGTGATCGCATGGCTGTGGTGGATGGGTAATCTGTCTGAATTGAAAGTTCAGCGCCCCGGCGGCCACGCCCTGCGAATGATCCTTGGCATTGGCGGAATGGGTCTCAACTATCTGGCGATGACCATGCTGCCTATGGCAGAGGCATCCACAATCGGTTTTGCTGTTCCGATTTTCGCCACCGTGTTGGCTGCGCTCCTGCTGGGCGAACCAACTGGTAAATATCGCTGGGGCGCAATTGCGCTGGGTTTCGCAGGGGTGCTGCTTGCAATTCAACCCGGTGGCAGCAGCATCAATCCGGCGGGCGCAATTGTCGCAATCGCAGGCGCAGTGATGACTGCCGGCGTTACCATTCAGATTCGCCGCATGGCGCTAACCGAACCAACCGGGGCGATTGTTTTCTGGTTCAGCCTTTCATCCATGCTGCCCCTAGGCATTGGCATGCTGTTTTTTGCTGGAAATCACGGGAGCCTTGCTATGGCCTATATAGCCGGGCTTAGCCTTGCTGGCGCAATCGCCCAGATACTGCTTACATCGGCTTTGCGCCATGCTCCTGTCGCTGCGGCGCTAACCATGGATTACTCCGCGTTGATCTGGTCGGTATTGCTTGGCATTTTTATCTTCGGAGACATTCCGGGCCTGTCGGTATTTCTCGGCGCGCCGGTTATCATTGCCGCTGGCCTTATCATTTTATGGCGCGAACATTATCTGGCGCAACTGGCAAAGGCTTGACTGTTCTATGTTAGCCGTCATGTTGCCGCGCATGATTAAACTCTTCAAACTTCTAGCCCTATTTCTCGTCACTTTCTCTTCCGCCGCGCGGGCTGAAGAAACCAGCGTGCCGAAATATCCTGCTGTGACAGTCTATGAGGCGAAGAAAATCATCACGATGGAACCTGCTTTGCCGG
Source organism: uncultured Sphingomonadales bacterium (assembly GCA_937129355.1). Taxonomy (GTDB): domain Bacteria; phylum Pseudomonadota; class Alphaproteobacteria; order Sphingomonadales; family Sphingomonadaceae; genus Sphingorhabdus_B. The sequence goes on from CAKZNA010000041.1 coordinate 5,270, forward strand.
AAGCAAAATTTGCCGCCGTAGCAGATGGTATCATCCTGGGTGTTGGCCGCAGCATCGATGATCTTCAGGCATGGACGAAGGATCGAAGCGTAACCGTTGATCGCCAGTTTGCTGGAAAAACCCTGATGCCCGGCTTCATAGAGCCGCATATCCACCCGATGCAGGCGATCTTAATGCTGCCACTACCATTCATCGCACCGGAAGAATGGAAACTGCCTGGGCGGACATACCCCGCAGCTAATGGGCGCGCTGGATATGAAAAACTTCTGCGGAAGGAACTTTCCAAGAGCAAGGAAAAGCTCTTCATCACGTGGGGTCATCATAGGCTTTTTCACGAAGATATGGATCGCAAGGAACTAGACCGTATTGCTCCAAACCGCGCCGTTGTTGTTTGGCAGCGCAGTTTCCACGAGATCATCGCGAATAGCAAAGCGTTGGAGCTGCTGAATATCGGCACGGAGCAAGCTTTCAAATCAACGATAATCAAACCCGGCGTCGAACCTCATCATGCCAGCTTTGAAAAAGGCGTTATAAGCGAGACGGCCCTATTTGGCGGGTTGGAAGTATTGCGCCCGTATCTTTACTCTCCGGCCAAAATCAGCCTTGGCCTGTCGCAAATGAAGAAAATGATGCTGGAAAATGGCGTAACGACAAGCGCCGATCTGGCCTTTGGTGGTTTTGGCGGTGTCGACAATGAGGCGAAGATTTTCAAAAGCCTGTTCGACAATCCGCAAACGCCCTCGCGCATTCTGGCTATTCCGACCGCACCCGTGGTTGGCGATGATCCGGCTGGTTGGCTCAAAACTACAAAGGCCAAATATGGCAGTTCAAAAATGTTATTCTCCAACCGCGTCAAACTGCTCGCCGATGGTGCTTTCTTCGCGCAATATATGCAGATGAACCCGCCGGGCTATAGCGACGGACACGAGGGAAAATGGATCATGCCGCCGGATGAACTGTCGAAATATATGCAGAAATTCTGGAAAGCTGGTTGGACGATCCACACCCATGTGAATGGCGACAAAGGATTGGATGTCGTGCTGGGCGAGATTGAGAAACTTCCACCGCGTGGCGGCCAGACACATGTCCTCGAACATCTGGGATTTTCGACCGAAGCGCAAAACCGCCGAATCGGAAAGCTCGGCCTCATGGTATCGGCACAGCCCAACTATATCCGCGTGCTTGCCGAAGCCTATTCCAAAACTGGCCTTGGCACAGATCGCGCCACGCAGATGAACCGGTTGGGCTCGCTGGAAAGGAAAGGCGTGCCCCTGGGATTGCATAGTGATTTCAATATGGCCCCGATTGATCCGCTATTTCTGGCGCAAGTTGCAGCCACGCGCCGGACATTACAGGGCAACCAGCCTTCCCCCAACGAGCGACTTTCGCTCGACAAGGCACTGCGCGCAATCACGATCGAAGCCGCGCAAGTCATCGGATTGGACCATATGGTTGGTTCAATCGCCGCAGGAAAGAAGGCCGACTTCGTTATCCTTGATCAAAACCCTTATGATGTGGGCGCTGACGGTCTTGACGATATAGCGATTGATGGCGTGATTTTTGAAGGACGCTATTTTCCGGCCCAATAGCGCGCCACCATTAGTATAATTTTGCCTCGCCAATTTCCGCCCGGTTAAGATGGACAGGAACCTGCGATCTCGCCTCTGTTATGCGGGACAAGTCAATCTCGGCAAAACCAAGCCCCTCCCCTTCACCCATATCCAACAGGATTTCCCCCCAAGGATCAATGACGAGCGAATGGCCATATGTTTCGCGGCCATCCTCATGCTGGCCCGATTGCGCCGCCGCCACCACGAAAGCGGCAGATTCTATGGCGCGGGCGCGAAGCAAGCTATGCCAATGTGCTTTGCCGGTTGGAACAGTGAAGGCGGCAGGAACAGAAAGTATCTGAGCGTTGGCATTGGCTAGGCTGCTATAAAGGTCGGGAAAGCGCAGGTCGTAACAAATACTCAGCCCCATCCGCCCTAATGGCGTATCGGCAACAACTGCTTCGGTACCAGCCTCGTAAGTCGACGATTCTCGCCAGCTTTCCCCTGTATCCAATTGCACATCAAAAAGATGGATCTTGTCATAACCCGCGACTATCCGCCCCATTGCATCAATAACAAGCGAGCGGTTTGCGTATTTGTTCGGCTGCTTTTCGGAACGCACCGCCAGCGATCCGATATTGATCCAGATACCCGCTGCCTTCGCTATATTCTGCAACTGGCCCAGATACTGATCATCACCCTGGACAGAAACGTGGCTTGCCGATCGTTTCGCGCTGCGGTCCAACAAAATCGACATTTCCGGTGCAAAATAGAAGCCTGCCCCTTCTTTGGAAGCCGCAAAAATTGCCATTTCCATCGCCCGAATATTGTTTTCGGGATCAATTCCGCTGCACATTTGATGAATCGCGACCTTCATATGCTAAATTCCAGTATCATTGTCGGGTAGGTTCAAGTGATCGTTGCTAAACGGCAACATATCGAAAAATATCGAAAAAACTTTCAGGTCAGTCAAATAAGGGTTGTTTTGTTAAGGAAGTTATGGCAGTTGACCAATCCGAGTGTAGAGCACTTAAAGACTAATAAGGAGCATAAAAGATGCGTTTCGGTAAAATTTCTCTCGCTGCTATGGCAGCCGCTTCGCTTGTTGCAGCACCTGTTGTTGCTCAGTCTGCGAAAGCTTCAGCCGCTTCGGTTGAGCGTGCGTCTTCTAACAGCAAAGATGAAAGCAAGCTCGGTGGTTCAGGTACAATTATTGCTATCTTGGCCGCTGCTGCAATCATCGCTGGTATCGTAATTGCCGCAGGCAATGATGATGACGAGCCAACGAGCCCCTGATTTCAGGACATTTTTATAGAAAGGCGGCTTTTTAAGCCGCCTTTTTTTTGCCTGCTGTAAATCACTCCATTGGAATATATACAACAACGCATGGCGATACTGATTGCAATGGATGGAAACCGGCGGAAGGTCTGAATTTGACGAATGCGTGACGCATGATCAAACACCACTGCTTAAAACGTCCTGTTCGTTCGGCATTGATAACGCGGATAATGGAGCCGATAGGTCAAATGATGCTTGATTCGCATTTTACGCTGGATGCGCGCGTATTTTCTGCAAGTGAGCCAATATAGATTGTGCAAGCCGAAAGGGGTTTGGCCGTGAAAAATATGTCCAAGGGAAATATTCTCGTAACCGGCGGCGCTGGCTATATCGGCAGCCATGCGGTTTTGGCTCTTCAAGATGCTGGATATAGTCCGGTTGTTATCGACAATTTGGTCACCGGTTTCCGTTGGGCGGTCCCGGACAACATTACCTTTGTGGAAGGTGATATAGCCGACGAGAATCTGGTGACGCGCACGTTGGCCGATCACAATATCAAAGCTATCCTTCATTTTGCCGGATCGGTTGTGGTTCCTGAATCGGTTGAAGACCCACTCAAATATTACCGCAACAATACGGCAGCGAGCCGGAGCCTTATCGAATCGGCGGTCAAATCGGGAATCAAGCACCTCATATTCTCGTCAACTGCCGCGACATACGGCGTACCGGACGAAAGCCCTGTGGCAGAAGATTGCCCGCAGCGCCCGATAAACCCTTATGGCACATCAAAACTGATGACCGAGCTAATGCTTGAAGATGTAGCTGCTGCGCATGAATTCAATTTCTGCGCTTTGCGTTACTTCAACGTGGCTGGCGCCGATCCGGACGGCCGAAGCGGACAATCAACCGCAGGCGCAACCCACCTGATTAAAGTCGCGGTGGAAGCGGCACTTGGCAGCCGCGAGAGCGTTGGAGTTTTTGGCACAGATTTTAACACCCCCGATGGCACAGGCGTACGGGACTATATCCATGTCAGCGATTTGGCCGCCGCACATGTGCTGGCTTTAGAGGCATTGATTGCGGACCCCGCCAAGAGCCACAAGCTGAATTGCGGTTATGGTAACGGCTATTCCGTTCTGGAGGTGCTCGACGCTGTGGACCGGGCATCAAACAAACCGATCAAACGCATCATGGAGGGCCGCCGCGCAGGCGACCCTGATGCCCTGATTTCCGACAATGGCGCCATCGTGGAACGGTTTGGCTGGCAGCCCAGATATAATGACTTAGACCAGATTGTTGCCCATGCGTTGCAGTGGGAAAGAAAGCTGGCGGAACGATAGTTCGGCCAACGCCCCCTTGCGTATCCAATCGCGCAGTCCCATATCCATTTGCATGAGCATTCAAGACCATAGCAATCCAGATGTCTGGTACGGCACAACGATTTTGTCCGTGCGAACAGGCGGTAAAGTAGTCATAGCAGGTGACGGGCAAGTCTCTATGGGACAAACCGTCATGAAGCCCAATGCCAAGAAGGTTCGCACACTGCACGACGGAAGCGTCATCGGCGGTTTTGCGGGCGCTACGGCCGATGCCTTCACATTATTTGAGCGCCTAGAGAAAAAGCTGGAAGCCCATCGCGGACAATTGATGCGCGCCGCTGTCGACCTTGCCAAAGACTGGCGAACTGACAAATATCTGCGTAATTTGGAAGCCATGATGATCGTGGCCGACAAAGACGTCACATTGATTCTGACAGGCAATGGCGACGTGCTGGAACCGCTAAACGGAATTGCGGCAATCGGATCTGGTGGCAACTACGCCTTGTCCGCTGCCCGCGCTCTGATCGAATATGAAAAGAAGGCTGAAAAGCTTGCACGTAAAGCGATGGCCGTTGCGGCCGATATTTGCGTTTACACCAATGACCAGCTGACCGTCGAAACGCTCGACAGCAGCAACTAATCAGTAAAATCGAGAGAATATGAGCCAGAATCTTACGCCCAAAGCAATCGTCGCTGCGCTTGACGAACATATCGTTGGTCAAAATGATGCAAAGAAGGCCGTTGCCGTCGCATTGCGCAATCGTTGGCGGCGTCAGCGCCTTTCCGAAGAGTTACGCGATGAAGTCACGCCCAAAAATATCCTGATGATCGGCCCCACTGGCTGCGGTAAGACAGAAATTAGCCGAAGGCTTGCGAAACTCGCCAACGCGCCATTTATCAAGGTTGAAGCCACGAAGTTTACCGAGGTTGGATATGTCGGGCGCGATGTAGAACAGATCGCCCGCGATTTGGTCGAAGATGCCATCCGGTTAGAAAAAGACCGGCGGCGTGAACATGTCCGCGAGGAAGCCGAAGAGGCCGCCTTGGAGCGCCTGTTAAAAGCGCTAGCAGGCGACACAGCCTCTGAAGCCACACGCGAAGCATTTGCCCAGCGCATTCTCGATAAACATATGGATGACGTAGAGGTCGAGATCGAAGTATCCGACACGCCCAATACACCGATGGAAATACCCGGAATGGGCGGTCAAGTTGGCATGATCAATATTTCCGACATGATGGGTAAGGCCTTTGGCCAAAATAATACAAAGAAGCGCAAAATGAAGGTTCCCGAAGCCTGGTTAAAGCTGGTCGAGGAAGAAACGGAAAAACGCCTTGATCAAGATGATGTTGCGCAGACAGCGTTGGCCGATGCCGAAGAAAACGGCATCGTCTTCCTAGACGAGATAGACAAAATTGCCGTCAGTGATGTTCGCGGCGGTTCAGTGAGCCGTGAAGGCGTGCAGCGCGATTTGTTACCACTGATCGAAGGCACAACCGTTGCCACCAAATATGGCCCGATGAAAACCGATCATATTTTGTTCATTGCCTCGGGGGCTTTTCATATGTCAAAACCTTCGGATCTTATTCCTGAACTCCAGGGCCGCTTCCCCATCCGGGTGGAGCTTGACAATCTGGGGCAGACAGAGTTTGAACGGATATTGACCGAACCCCGAAATGCCCTGGTACTTCAATACATTGCGCTTCTTCGCACCGAAGGCATCGCCCTGGAGTTCACCGATGATGCCATAAAACGCATTGCCGCCATTGCCGTGGAGGTAAATACCAATACAGAGAATATCGGTGCCAGACGGCTGCACACCCTTATGGAAAAGTTGCTTGAAAATGTGCTGTTTGAAGCCCCGGATCTGGACGAGAAAACCGTTGTGGTGGATGCATCCTTTGTGGACGCACAATTGAAAAACATCGTGGAAG
>CAKZNA010000042.1 GCA_937129355.1 uncultured Sphingomonadales bacterium
GCTCGGCCTAATGGATGTGCTGCGCCGCGAAGCGCCGGAGAATATCCAGCTTGGCATCATCATTCCCGGCTGGGTCAAATCAGAGCTGTCCGACCTGCAAGCGGACGAAGCCATGGATACGGACGAATTTTCGGCGCTCATTTTTCGACAGATGCAGGCGGGCGAATATTATCTGGTCAGCCATCCCTATAACGTCGTCCGCATGGAAGAGCGCTGGGACGAAGTATATGCCGCCTTTGCCAAATATGCCCCGCGCCATGATGGCGATGACGCGGGCGATGTGCAGCTATGGTTTGAACGGATGCGGGCCGCGCGGAAGGATTAGGCCGTTGCCGTCCGCTACGGGCGCAAAAGTGGACGCTGTGGAAGCGAATGTAAATCTCTATATAGGCTCGCAAAATGGACTGCACCATATCTGTGGTTATTGGTAGCCAATACGCGATGATAGTTTCTCCTTGTTCTTTTGCTTGGAGAAAAATAATGATAAATTCGCGAGCTAATGCCCGAAGCTACTTGCCTTTGGTGGTGATGTCAGTTGCTATAGCCTTGCCATCAGGGGTAGGCGCATTTCCGAGGATTCCCAAAATACCAAAGATAAAAAAGGTAAAATTGCCCAAGCCGCCTCGAGAATCATCGACACCGCCTGAGACGAAAGGCCAGCGCGAGGCAAATAGAGGACTTGAAGGCGAATTTTACCGCATGAAGGATGTGTTGCTGAAAGATATCAGCTTCAGCTGGACATCGCCTGCCGACAATGCGCCGGTCGATGCCGCCGCACAGGAATATTACAAAACCGTCGATACATTTGCCGGCGGACGTTTCGACGGATTGCGGGGGAACCAGCTGGCCGATTTCAAACGGGTTTTAAGCGCACATTATGATAACCGTACCAAGGACCGCTGGCTTGATCGTCAGATCACATTTGCCGAAAGCAATCGCGGCAATGGTGCGGGCGACAGAACCTATAACGACCTGCTGGTATTAGAGACTATGCTCTATGGCGCCGTCAATATCTTCCCCGATAATCAGCAATATTTGAAGGCCAAGGCAAAGGTTGATGCCGTTATGGCAAAATATGGCGGCTCGCGCGCCGGTGCTACACAGAAAAAAGACGCCGAGCTGTTGGCCAAGGCAAAATCGGTTCGAATGCCGCCAGCGATCCAGCGCAGCAAAGCTATCGAGGATATGTTCCGCCGCGCTTGGGCAACGGGCGGCATCCCTTACACCATCCGCAAAATCCACATCCGCAGCGGTTGGGGCGTAAAGCGCAATGCCTATGGCCGGGTGCTGGGTAAAACCCGCGATGCTGCCATTGCAACCAAAGACCCCAAAACAGGCCATTGTTATCTGTTCGACTTTACCATGATTGTAGAAGCCGGAGGTTCACCACGCAGATCATCGCATGCTGCAAAACGTATGGCATGCGAGAATATCCCGAAATAGGATTCGATCATCCACCGATAGAAAACCACATTCGTGGTATGGTCCCGACACCATAAATATGGTGTATTGCCAAATTCGGCATTGGGGGGTTGTTTTGCTGCGGGAAGAAAAGAAAAATCGGCGTGTCCCCGTTAAACTATTGGCGGCGGTTGCGGCAGCACAGATTTTTTTCTGGCTAGTTTACAATCCGATTTTCGTTCAACCAGAGACAGGGCCGTTTGAATCGATCGAGATAAGCGACTTCACCATTGCAAATCTCAAGGCACCCACCAGCGATGCATTAAGTTCGGCGGACTATAAAACTGTTCGTGAAAACGAATTATCCTTCTTCGAAGTTGGATATTACTCAATAAAGTCCAGTTTCCAGATCGATGAAATACCCGAAAGCGGACTTGGCCTTTGGGGCCGCGTGCCAAGCGACAGTGGACGGTTATTCCTAAACGGGCAATTTTTATATGGTGAGGGCGATATAGAGCTACCCGATGTTACTTATCACAAGCTGTCATACGAATTGATTCACATTCCTCCGTCTATGCTGGTTAGCGGTAAGAATAATCTAGAAGTTATAATGACTTATGACATTGCGCGAGAGGCGTTGATCACGCGCCCGTTGATCGGTGAATATCGGTCAATCGCTCAGGCCTACCAATGGCGTAACCTGCTGCGCAGTGAAGGCAGGGCCATTACCGTTGCAATCGGCTTTACACTGGCTCTCTTCATTTTGGTTGCCTTAATCCGCGCCGAAAAGAGGGCGCTGCTATTTTGGCTATTCTCACTCACAATATTGTGGGCGCTTCAAAATATGTTCCATATCTGGGCGCAAATCCCACTTCAGGGTAATGCAAGAGGGCTCTATTACTCGCTAATCACATTGCTGCTTTCCGCCTGCTGGCCAATATTTGTGGATGAATGGACCGAGCGACCGAGGAAATATTTCCAATATACCATATTCCTCGTTCTAGCGGTTAGCCTTTTGGCGGCCATATATTGGATGATGCTGTCGGGAGACGTATCGGCCTTCACGCAGGTAGAATCTATTCTAGATTGGTCAGGCATGCTTTTCATAGCCGCCGTGATGATCCGCCTGATCTGGCATTTTCTGGCCGTTGACGATCAACGCAATTGGGAAGCTGCTTTGCTTATAACGCTGGCGATGTTGGTAGCGGTGCAGCGCATCAACTTCTTCTTATGGGGCGTGGGGCCGCCCTATTTTGAACTGTCACAGCCATTATTCTTGCTGACTTTTGCCGTCGCCTATTTTTCCAGAAATTTCCGGTTATTCCAGTCATCGAAGCAGATTAACACATTGCTGCAATCGCAATTGAACACACGCACCGCTGAACTGGAAACGGCCCATGCGCGGGAAACGCAATTTGTGCGGCAGCAGGCGCTTGATGAAGAACGGCAGCGTATCATGCGCGACATGCATGATGGGTTGGGTAGCAATCTCATGTCGATGCTGATGATGGCGAAGCGCGGCAAAGCAAAGCATGACGAATATGCCGAAGGGCTCCAATTGGTGATCGATGAAATGCGGCTGATGATTGATTCGATGGATTCTGTCGGTGAATCTCTGCGCGCCGCCTTGGCGATATTCAAAAAACGTGTCGTGCCGCGCGCGCGCAATGCTGGTTTTGCAGTAACTTGGAGCAACACGGCGGATGATATCATGCCGGATTATGGCCCGCGTGATGTGCTTCAGATATTCCGTATCTTGCAGGAAGCCATAACAAACGCCCTGAAACATTCGGGCGGCAATGCGATTGACATTGCAATATTACCGTCCAGCGATCCTAAATTTGCAATGCGGATCACAGTCGCTGATAACGGAGGCGGGTTGGTCGATCCGCAGCAAAGGGGGCGCGGGCTTTCAAACATGAAAAACCGGGCCAACGGAATTGATGCCGAATTGTCGGTGCAAGATAACAAGCAAGGGGTGGAGGTGGTTCTGGAACTGCCCGTGCGAACAGGGCAGATAGCCAGTTGACAGGCGCTACCACATTTTTGGCTGACAATTGGGCCAGCTTCATGGTCAAAAGAATAGAACAATATTGCGGGTAGAAACATGGGCGACAACAAAAGCAGCACTTCGACCAAACGGGTCGCGATTATTGAAGATGATCCAAATTTGCTTGATCACTTTATCGAAACGATAAGCGGCGTCGTCGATCTTGATCTGGCGGGCGTCGCATCCTCCGTTCGCGGCGCGCGCGAGCTATTCAAGCTGCGGCCTGATTTATTTCTGGTAGATATTGGTTTGCCAGATGGAAGCGGGCTGGATCTTGTTCCGGAGATTAAGGAAGCGACCAAAGCGCAAGTTTTGATCGTGACTTCTTTTGGTGACCGGCAAACTGTTGTTGGTGCTATCCGGGCCGGTGCGGATGGCTATTTGGTAAAAGATAG
>CAKZNA010000043.1 GCA_937129355.1 uncultured Sphingomonadales bacterium
CGTCTCTTACAACGCGGTCTGCAAATGCAGCTTCTATCTCCGGTGTTAGTAGCGGGAATGACGCTGTTGTATTGCGGCTGCGGTTGCGGAAATATTCGACCTGAAAGTTCAGCCGGTCAATTTTTGCAGGAGACCAGTTAACGCCCAATTTCAAATCACGCCGCTTTTCCGCCACAAGCAAGGGGTTTCCGCCGGTTATCCGGTCGATCAATACCGTTTCGTTGCGGGTGAAGTCAAAGAATGTCGCATTGGGTGTCGTCAATATTGGCGCGCCAAGCTGGCTAATCGACGGCGCATTTTCGTCACCAATCAGCGACGCCGAAAAAGTGAGGCCGCGTGTAGGCGACCAGCGAATTCCTGCGGTATAGTCGAGCAAGTTGCCAAAGTCCGATACATCAGTGACGCCGATATTACCGTTTAACGCTACCTCGCCCAGAAAGCCGAGTGGCCCCAAATCGCGGTCGACAATAGGAATTTCGATATTCGCTGACCCGCTAAATGAATTGCGCCGCAAATCAGACACTGCCTCAACGCCCGATCGCACGGAACGGCTATCCAGAGCTTGCCGATTGTAATTCGCGCCAAATGTCACGCGCACGGGGCCGGACGGAAGTTCGAATAATGTGCCTGAAAAGCTGTTTCGTAGCGCAAGGTTTTTGCTCACGCTTTCGCTTACATCAGGCGCGCGGAACAACAGGTCATCGCCAAACCCAGCTGCAAAAGGATCCGCAGTTCCTGCATCAAGTGCAGCCTGCAAGCCCGTGAAATCCGCATTCCGGTTGGTGAGACTGCTGCTATCGATATTGCCATAGTCACCCGTTAGCGTCCAACGCCATACGCCCAGCAGCGTGTTAAAAGTCAATCCAAAATTGGCCGTCTTGGTCTGCGTGTTGCGTTCAAGCGCGCGCGGAGAGGCAAAATAGCGGCTGATGGCCACATCTTGTCCCGTTTGCGAGAATGGGCTGCTTCCAGGTAAATTGAGCGTCGCAAAGGGAAGGCCCAAAAGGCTGGTGCTATCGGCCACCACATAATTTGCATTAACAGAGATATTGGTTTGCGGGGCCAGCTGCTTGTTAAATGTAGCATTCAAGTCAAACTGCTCGGTTGCGGCCCGCAAGCTTCTAAATTCGTTGATATTTCCGTCAAAATCAAACTGGTCATCATTGCTATCGGAAACAATATCGCGTTCGTCCTGCGTCAGAAGGCCGCTGCGATTATACTCCACATTGAGATTAAGCCGCGTGCTTTTGCCGATAGTTGTAAATGTGCCTTCGATCTCGTTGGTTGTGTAGCCGCCATCTTGCGGCGAACCCATTTCCACCTCGGCGCTTGCAGAGGCAAACCTATCTCTCAGGATGAAATTGATAACGCGCTGATCGGGGCGAAACCCATATTGCAAGGCCACTTCTTCAGGAAACACCTGAACCCGCAAAATGGCTTCTGGCGGGATATTTCTAAGTTCACGAAAGCCGGAAACACGTTGACCGTTAAGCAGGACAATGGGCCGTCCGCCGCCACGCCCGCGACCCGAGCTGGTTTGCGGGGAAATCGCGGAAAGCACATCGGCTATTGAAGATGCGCCAAGAGCGTTAATTTCATCTTCCTGCAATTCTTCGATTGGTTGCACATCAGTTTCCACGCTGCCTCGCAAGCGCGTGCCGGTGACGACAATGACATTGCTCTCGGCGGCGCGGGGAGGGGCGGCATTATCCTCTTCCTGACGTTCCTGCGCGAATGCGCCGGCGGACAGGCTGACCACTAAAACTGCTCCGGAATATTTCAAGATCGCATGCTGATATTTCATAAACGCACTTTAGGGAGAATATGCTGGTTCTTTCTATACGTCCAAATCGCGGTATCTAACAGGGCAATTTTGTCGCAAAATGTATCGGCCTTTCTGTCTTGAAAAAGGGCAAGCGGCGGCTTTGGCTTCCCTTTTGGTAAATTAGCAGCTAAACGCGCATCAAATTTACTATTACAGGATATCCAAGAGATTTAATGGCCAAAGAAGAACTTCTCGAAATGCGCGGAATTGTGCGCGAATTGCTCCCCAATGCGATGTTCCGCGTGGAGCTAGAAAATGGCCATGAAGTGCTCGGCCACACCGCTGGCAAAATGCGCAAGAACCGTATCCGCGTGCTCGTCGGTGACGAAGTTTTGTGCGAACTAACTCCCTATGATCTGACCAAAGGCCGGATCACCTATCGTTTCAAATAAGATGAGCCGCCCAAGCACGCGGCCTTCCTCCAAGCTCATATTGGCTTCTTCAAGCCCGCGTCGGCGCGATTTGTTGGCGCGGCTTGCTATAGTGCCTGACCGGATTGCTTCACCGGATATCGACGAGAACCCACGTCCAAGCGAGAAGCCTCGAGCCTATGCGCTCAGGATGGCGGAAGAGAAGGCTGCCGCCGTTTCACGCAGCGATGGCGAGATCGTCATTGCCGGTGATACTACCGTCGCCGTCGGGCGCCGTATTTTACAGCAAGCGGCCGACGAGGAAATGCAGCGCAGTTTTCTGAAACTGTTAAGCGGACGGCGCCACCATGTGTTGAGCGCAGTTTGCGTTATCGGTGCGGACGGGAAGGTACATTCGCGCATTTCCGATAGCATTGTCCGCTTTAAGCGGCTCGGGGATGCCGAAATTGATGGATATGTTAAAAGCGGCGAAGGATTGGGCAAGGCAGGGGGCTATGCCATTCAAGGCAGAGCGGAAGCTTTGATCGATTGGATGTCGGGCAGCCATTCCGGTGTGATTGGACTGCCGCTTTATGAAACCCGGTCCCTGCTGCGTGCGGCGGGTTATCCGCTTGATTGAGAGCGCCGGACCAATTTGGCTGTTTGAGGCTGGCATCGGTGAGGACCGTGCTGCCTTGGTCGAGAATGGCAAGATTGTCGAAGCACGAATTGAACGGCATAGCGGATTAAGAGCTGGCGATATTGTTGGCGCTAGGATCGTCAAAAAGCTCTCAACCGGAAAACGGGCGATAGTAGAAACCAATGAAGGTGGCCATGAAGTCATGCTTTCATCAATTCCGGATGGCATGACGGAGGGGGAAGCCCTTAATATTCGTATCACGCGTGAAGCGGTGAATGAGAAGACCCGCTTCAAATGGCCATCGGCAAAGGCGATTGATGCTGAAGTGTCCCAAGCGCCATCATTGGTGCAAGCTATCGGGGAAACCGGAACTTCCGTGCAGCAATGCCACGCGCATGAGGCAGACCATTTCGGCGATGCGGGTTGGCATGAGGTGGTGGAAGAAGCGCGGAGCGGGCAGGTTGGCTTTCCCGGCGGAAGTTTGCTCGTCGCGCTGACACCGGCAATGACGCTTATCGACGTGGATGGTGAATTGCCAGCAATGGAACTTGCTATCGCGGCGGCAGATGCTTCTGCGCGGGCCATACGCCGTTTGGCGTTGCAAGGCTCCATTGGGATAGATTTCCCTGCCGCTTCCGAAAAAGCCAGTCGGAAAAAGATTGCCGACAAGTTTGACGCCGCGATGTTTGGTGATTTTGAACGAACCGCCGTCAACGGATTTGGCTTCATGCAAATCGTTACCCGCCGTGTGCGACCATCTTTGCCGGAATTGCTGCAGGGCAAGCGGATGACAGGGCATGCCCTGGAATTGCTCCGCTTGGCCGAAAGGAGCAAGCCTTCTGGCGCGGTGACGTTGACCGCACATCCGGCGATAATTTCAAAACTGGAAAAGCGGGAAGACTGGCGTTCTGAATTGCAAAAGCGCACGGGAAGGGAAGTGACTTTGCAAGCTGACCCCAAACTGACTATGGGCGGCGGTTATGTCAGTTAAACCCGATACGAAACCTGCGAAATGCCCGAGTTGCAAAAAAGCTGCTGCGACAAAATTCGCGCCTTTTTGTAGCGCGGGATGCAAGGATCGTGACCTGTTGCAATGGCTGGATGGCGGCTATCGTTTGCCAGGGCCGATGGCTCTTTCGGATGAGGATGATGCGCCGCCGCAATATGATGATGGCGACGGCTGATTTAAGGCTGGACAAGCGCCCGCCCACCCGCTTATAGGCACGCTTCCTGACGGGATGAACTAGGGTTTGTCCTACCCGATGCCCGGGTAGCTCAGGGGTAGAGCAGCGGATTGAAAATCCGCGTGTCGGTGGTTCAAATCCGCCCCCGGGCACCACTTATTCTCCATAAATATCATGCAGTTATAAGAAGTACTCCGACTGAAAACTATTGCTATATTTAATTAAGCTACAATCTAACTACAGCCAATTAATTAACAGCGGTTGAAACACCCTCTCGATACCCAAAAACGAATATCCGCTAACGACCCAAAGCAGACAGTCAGAAAATAACATCTTTTCTATAATCTGTTTCAGGGTAGCTAATTTGACCCATTGAGCAAACGCCGTCAATTCCAGTAGCGTGTCGTTCGAGTATATCTTTTATTGTTAAAACATTATTGAAAGTTAGCGGAAACATTATAGGTATGTCATCTTTATGTTCCACTACTTCAGATCGATAAGTTACATATCCACTTTGGCCGACGAACCATACTTCATTGCCTGCAGAGAACAATTTTTGCCCGTTCCCCCTTATTATTGTGAAGATATCGGGCTCCGAATTAGGCATTCTGTTAAAGTCAGTAATTTTTTTATCAAAAATTGTTAACAATTTAGTAGCATCAATTGTCGATGGAGGAATTTCAATAAAACACTCGCAAAAACCATATTCCACTTTACATGGCACGGCTAAGCCAGTGTCGCTGTTATCTACGTCCCGGGAATATGACAAAGTATTGAGGTTATAGGCAAAATAAATTGGTAGATTTTCTCTGCTATCTGAATGTAGCACCACTTCATAAATCGCAGCCATTGAAAACACAGCGAAAAGTAGTAGCCCCATTCTTTTAACAGCCTCTAAGGTCATAGCTTTGTCTATCATATTTCAGCATCTCACGTAAAGTCACTCTCTCTGAGTGTCTGCTAACGACCCAAAGCGGACATTGAGAATAACTAAATTTTACTACTTTTCGGGAAATTGATCATTGTAGGATTTAACGTGTTGAGGAAACTCTTCATCATATAAAGGTGAATAAATCCCTAGTACTTCAATCTCAAAGTGCTCTGCATCCATCCCTGTGATGTTAATACTAATCCCTTTAATCTCAGCCCCATCTTCTCGATAAACAGCAATCTCACTGCTTGTTGAGATATTGATAAATCTGTGTTCATGATCTACTTCATTAAGCTCAATATTAGGATCATTTGAGATAGTGAGTAGATATTCGAAATTTATTAAAAAACTGGAACTGAATGTTGAGTGGATTCTTGAGACGCATGCACATGCAGATCACCTCTCATCCGCGTACTATATCAAAAGTCAATTGGGCGGAAAAATTGCCATTGGAGATGGTATTCCTGCAGTGCAGAAAACTTTTAAGAAACTATTTAATCTAGGCGATGAGTTCGTACCCAACGGTAGTCACTTTGATCATTTATTCGCAGATGGCGAGATATTTCAGGTCGGCGAATTAAGCGCAAAAGCGATTTCAACACCCGGGCATACACCCGCAGATCTAGCCTATCAATTTGATGACGCCATATTTATTGGCGACACGATGTTTATGCCAGATGTTGGCACTGCACGCGCAGATTTCCCGGGTGGCGATGCGCGTCAGTTATTTTTATCCATACGCAAGCTGCTTGAGTTTCCTCTAGAAACCAGACTATTTATGTGCCACGATTACCCGCCGACAGATCGTTCAGTTCAGTGGCAAAGTACAGTGGCAGAACAACGCGCACACAATATTCATGTGCGGCTTTGATCTCAGGGTCTGCTTTCAATGCGCTGAGGGCCTGTTTTAGGTCGGGCAGATAGCGCTGGATCGACCTGTCTTCATAAGCTGCGTCGTTGCGTTCGCGCCAGTAAGTCAGATCAAAGGCGCGGTTTTCGCGGTTCACATCACCGCGGTCATTCTTGACCAGATAGCTATCAAGCGATCGCAATGCATAGTGGTTGAGTGTCGCAAACCTGCGCGCTCCGCCGGCTGGAAACTTGCGAATACGGCCCGTGTTGGCAGCCATCAAAAACGCCTGTTGCACACTACGCCCCGACCCATCAGTCCAGCGGGGGCGTTTTTCCTTGGCTAGCTTTGCCCGAAAGAACGGCCGATGCGCCCCAAAATACTGCAATGGGAAATCCTTGCGCACCAATGTTTTGACCTCAATGGCGGTCTCTGCGCACCACAGGTCTGGATTGTGTGAATGGGTGAATTGTTCAATCACTGGGCGATCTTGGAACGCATCAACGCCGTTATTGGCAAAGAACTGAAAGCTTAGCGAAATTGCCTGCGGATTGGCGCAGGCATCGATCAGCGCCTGCATCATGAAGCCGCTTTGATGATTAGGAAAGAGACGACCTCAAAATCATTGCCGCCCTTCAAGTGATCTTTGGTTAGCGCCGTGCCGCCGCGCATAAAAAGATAGGGAATCGCAGTCTGGGACATCACGTTTCAATCAATTGAACGGCCACGGAAAGTTCGTGTATTCCTGCAGCAGGCCTGGTGGGAAATCACGGTTCAACAACCATGCCATGCCGCACATGAAAGCAATACCCGACGCCGTAT
The DNA here is from genome assembly GCA_937129355.1 of uncultured Sphingomonadales bacterium. Classification (GTDB taxonomy): domain Bacteria; phylum Pseudomonadota; class Alphaproteobacteria; order Sphingomonadales; family Sphingomonadaceae; genus Sphingorhabdus_B. The sequence goes on from CAKZNA010000043.1 coordinate 6,603, forward strand.
AAACTGCGGCAAAGACGGTGCTGACACCCGCGCGCAATTTCATGAAGCTAAACAGAAACAGGCCGAGTGCGAGGATGAAACCGAGCAGCGCGGTTAGCAGCAACAGAGCTGCAAACCATGCAAGTGTCGGCCACA
>CAKZNA010000044.1 GCA_937129355.1 uncultured Sphingomonadales bacterium
GCCGATAATATGCGGGCGTTTTTGGGAAGGCTCCGTCATGCCAACAACCTTTCGCGCAACTCATCTTCGCAATCCTCGGGCGGCGGGGATCCAAAGAAAATTTCAAATGCCAAAGCTGCCTGTCCGATAAACATATCCAGTCCGTCGACTGTTTCCAGATTACGGACGCGCGCCTGTTTCAAAAGCGGCGTATCTATTGGTGTATAGACAATGTCATAGATAATTGCGTTGCCCCGCAGGCCATCAAGGTCGATCTCGAGCGGCAGCTGTCCCACCATTCCAAGCGGGCTCGTATTCACAAGCAATGCAGCATTAGGCAGCTGTGCATCCATCGGCAAAACCTCTCCTTTTAAGCCCAGCTGCGCTAACAGTCCTGCTGCTTTCAACCCGTTACGCGCTAGCATAACAATCTGCTTTATTCCGGCTTGCTTGAGAGCGAACAGCACTGCGCGCGCCGCACCGCCTGCGCCAATGACAATCGCTGTTTGCCCATCAAATGACATTTCCGCGATGGGAAGAAAGAACCCGCCAGCATCGGTATTCGTTCCGATAAGCTCGCCCTGCTCGCCGCGAAATACGGTGTTTACTGCACCAATGCTGCCGCGGATATCTCCTGGGTCAGTAACATGGTCAAGCGAGGCAATTTTGTGCGGAAGTGTAATGTTGCAACCAAGCCAATTTTCGTCACCGCGCCTCTCGGCAAAATAAGCTTCCAGCCCGTCCGGCGTCACATGGTGGCGGCGATAACCTGCATCAATACCCAGCTTTTCCAGCCAGAAATTGTGGATGAGTGGGGATTTGGAATGGGCGATTGGATCGCCAATCACTTCGGCATAGCGGGTCATGATTGCCGCTCATATCCGCGCAAGGTCAGATAATCCAGCACCGGTTCCAGCGGCATGCCGATTATCGTATTGTGATTGCCTTCGACTTTCACGAACAGTTCCGCCCCTTCGGCTTCAATGCGGTAACATCCAACGCAATGACGGATGTGTTCCCAATATTGTTCAACATAGGCGATGATATTTTGCGCCGTCATATCTTTCATCGTCAGCTTCGCGCTATCCACGATCCGCCAAACCGCTTTGCCTCCCTCGCAAATCACAGCGGCGCCAATCAACCGGTGCGTCCTGCCTGCCAATTTCGCCAGCGTGATTTCTGCGTCTTCCGGGCTTTCCGCTTTCGAAAACAGTTCGCCATCAGGTCCAACCAATAACTGATCCGACCCGATCACCAGACCTTGCGGAAATTTGCGCGAGATTTTGAGGGCTTTTGCCTCGGCAAGGCTGTCAGCAATATCGCGCGGTTTTGCGCCCTCCGCCTGCATACCTTCGCGTATAGCCTCTTCATCAATCCTTGCTGCGACTGTTTCAAATACTAACCCCGACGCGCGCAACATTTCCTGTCGGCCCGCGCTTTTCGAAGCCAATATCAACGGTTTAATAATAGGCGTCATGACGGCATAGATGCCGCTTCGCGTTCCTGCACAATGTTGATGATCGCGGCCGCGCTTTCCTCAATCGACCGCCGTGTTACGTCAATAATCGGCCAGCCATTGTCACCGAAAATCCGGCGTGCAAATTTCAGCTCCGACTTGATCTTCTCTTCGTCAACATAATCGGTATCGGGTGCTTGATTGAGCGACAAGAGCCGGTTGCGGCGGATCTGCTGCAGCCGGTCGGCGCTGGTAACCAGCCCAATCACAAGCGGGTTTTTGAGATTGTAGAGATTCTCAGGCGGCGGGCTTTCGGGGACAAGCGGGATATTGGCCGTCTTGTATCCCCGGTTTGCAAGATAGATACTGGTTGGCGTCTTCGACGTTCGCGACACGCCAGCGAGCACAATATCCGCCTCTTCCCAATTTTCAGAATGCAGACCGTCATCATGCGCGATGGTGAATTGTATCGCGTCAACGCGGGCGAAATAGGCGGCGTCCAGCGCATGTTGCCGGCCGGGCCGAGCCTTTGCTTCCTGCCCCAGCATATTGGACATCGCATCCGTTACCGTATCAAGCACCGCAACGGCGGGTATCCCCAACCTCCGGCAGCGGTTTTCAAGGCGGCGGCGTGTGTCCCGGTTTACCAGCGTAAACAAGACCAATCCGGGATTCTGGGCTATATCGACAAGGATCCGCTCGAGATGGCTTTCGGAGCGCACCATGGGCCAGAAATGTTTGACAACATCATCATTCACATCAAACTGGACAAGCGCTGCTTTCGCGATGTTTTCCAACGTTTCGCCAGTTGAATCGGATAGAAGATGAAGATGGAATTTATTGCTCACCGCCTAACCCTGTGTGCAGCTTGGGGATAAATCAAGGGACAAATTTCTGCGCCCAATTCCATCCTCGTTACGAGTCATTTTACGCTCGATTCGAGCACAGGGTTTCAACATGCGAAAAGCGATACCAACAGGGTGTGAATAACGGGTATCAATTTTGCGAATCCATGACTCTTTCACACCCGGCTCGCGTCAAGCTGTTGGCAAAATCTACAAAACCACCTAGAGCGCCGAGAAGTCCACAATACATCATCTATCATCATCTATATTCTTATATATATTATGTTTTAAAAGAGCCCTTCCGTGACCACTGATCAACCCGAAAAGAAATTGCTAAATGTCCTGCGAGGCAAGCAGGAATCTGTGCCGCCCGTTTGGCTTATGCGTCAGGCTGGACGTTACCTTCCTGAATATCGCGAATTGCGCGCGGAGAAGGGCGGTTTCCTTGAATTGGTTTATGATTCAGATGCGGCTGCCGAAGTTACGTTACAGCCCATAAGGCGCTTTGGCTTTGATGGTTCCATTCTCTTTTCCGATATTTTGATCATCCCCTATGCAATGGGCCAGAAATTATGGTTCGAGGCTGGTGAAGGCCCAAGATTGTCTCCGAGACTAGCCGAAGAGAGTCGGGAGAGTTTGGAGCCTGACACAAGCCGTCTGGAACCGATCTACGATACAGTGCGAAAGGTCGCTGCGGCCTTACCACCAGAGACGACCTTTTTGGGCTTTGCAGGCTCTCCTTGGACGATTGCGACCTATATGGTGAATGGGCAAGGATCTAAGGACCAGAGCGAAGCGCGGCGCATGGCTTATTTGGAGCCGGAGCGTTTTGGCGCATTGATTGATGCGATAGCCGAAATGACGGTGGAATATCTATGCGGCCAGATAGAAGCAGGCGTCGATGTAGTGCAGCTTTTTGACAGCTGGGCTGGGTCGCTTTCGCCCGCACAATTTGAACGCTGGGTCATCAAACCCAATGCACAAATAGTGCGCGGCGTGAAAGCGCGATATCCCGATACGCCTATCATCGGCTTTCCAAAAGGTGCTGGCGGAAAAATTACCAGCTACGCCGAAAATGCAGGGGTCGATGCGATAGGGATTGATGAAACGGTTGATCCTGTTTGGGCGCATTCGGTGCTGCCCGAAAATATGCCAGTACAGGGCAATCTGGACCCGCTGGCGCTAATCGCTGGCGGCGAAGCTCTTGAATCTACCGTCACCAATATCCGCGCGGCATTCGCTGGTCGCCCGCATATTTTCAACCTAGGTCACGGGATTCAGAAAGACACGCCCATTGAACATGTCGAAAAGCTGCTTACACTTGTTCGGCAATAACGGGATCAGACAATGATGGATTATCTTGCAATGCTTTATGACTGGCTGAAAGCCGCCCATATAATTTTCGTGATATTCTGGATGGCGGGGCTTTTCATGTTGCCGCGCTTTTTCGTGTATCATCAGGAATCGGCGCTAGGCAGCGACGAAGATGCAAGCTGGGTGGAACGTGAAAAGCGTTTGCTCAAGATTATCCTGCTGCCCTCGATCATTATCGTTTGGGTGCTGGGTCTGGTTTTGGCCATGCAGACGGGTGCCTTTTCGGAAGGCTGGTTCCATGGAAAATTGCTCTTTGTGCTTCTGCTATCCGTCTATCACGGCTGGATGAGCGCCTATGCGAAGAAGCTCGCGCGCGGTGAACGAACATTGGAAGGGAAGAAGCTGCGGCTGGTAAACGAAGTGCCTGGCATTGCGGCGGCGATAATTGTAATTTTGGTGATCGTTCGGCCATTCTGAATATTTGACAAGTTGGGCTTCGCCGCCTAATTGAACGCCCAAGCCCGTCCGGGCATGAGGCGCGACCTTTCAAAATAACCGCGCCATCAAACTTCACATTTTTATCCGGCCATTTTTACGTCCGGAATCCATTTTACGGAAAAACTCTCCCATGCATTTAAGAGACCTTAAAGAAAAGAAACCTGCTGACCTTGTATCAATGGCCGAAGAGCTTGATATCGAGGGTGCATCAACGCTGCGTAAGCAGGATTTGATGTTCGCGATCCTGAAAGAAAAGGCCGAAGACGGCGAACAGATTATGGGGATCGGTACGATTGAAGTGCTGCCCGATAATTTCGGTTTTTTGCGCTCGCCTGAAGCCAACTATTTGGCCGGTCCCGATGATATTTATGTATCGCCAAACATGGTGCGCCAGTTTGGTTTGCGCACCGGCGATACCGTGGAAGGTGAAATCCGCGCGCCCAAAGATGGCGAGCGCTATTTTGCGCTGACCAAACTAATGAAAGTCAATTTTGACGATCCTGATGCTGTGCGACACCGCGTTAATTTCGACAATCTGACGCCGCTTTATCCTGAACAGAAACTGTCGCTCGATACGCTTGATCCGACGGTGAAGGATAAATCATCGCGGGTAATCGATATTGTTGCGCCGCAGGGCAAAGGCCAGCGCGCCTTGATCGTCGCGCCGCCGCGTACGGGTAAAACCGTGCTCCTGCAGAATATCGCCAAGTCGATTACCGACAACCATCCGGAAGTCTTCCTGATCGTGCTTCTGATCGACGAACGCCCGGAAGAAGTCACCGACATGCAGCGCAGCGTGAAGGGTGAGGTAGTTAGCTCCACCTTTGATGAACCCGCCACGCGCCACGTAGCGGTTGCCGAAATGGTGATCGAGAAAGCAAAACGCCTGGTCGAGCATAAGCATGATGTAGTTATTCTGTTAGACAGTATTACCCGTCTGGCGCGAGCATATAATACGGTTTCTCCCCCCAGTGGAAAAATTCTTTCCGGTGGTGTGGATTCCAATGCCCTGCATCGGCCGAAACGGTTTTTCGGTGCTGCCCGGAATATTGATGAGGGCGGGAGCCTTACGATTATCGCCACAGCACTGGTTGATACCGGAAGCCGTATGGACGAAGTTATTTTTGAGGAATTCAAAGGTACCGGTAATATGGAAATCCAGCTGGATCGGCGTCTGGCCGATCGGCGGATTTATCCGGCCTTTGACATCAATAAGTCCGGAACCCGTAAAGAAGAGCTCTTGGTTCCACCTTATGAACTTCAAAAAACATTTGTGCTTCGCCGTATTTTAAACCCAATGGGAACAATGGACGCGATTGAATTTTTACTATCTAAACTCAAAGACACCAAGTCGAATTCAGAATTCTTTGAAAGTATGAATACTTAAGTGATTTGATAACGTCTTTATTTCTGTTTATGAAAAGAGATGAATAATTTTATCATCACATCAATTATAGCGTCGGTGGTTCTCACTGCGGCGCTTAATTTTTTACCTCTTTTATTTCCAAATGCATCTCGAAGAGCCATGGATAAAGTTCATGAGAGTTTGGAAAAACAATCTAAAGAGACAGAAAACGGTCAACGAAGACGTGTTCGAGTTTTCTTTCCTTGGAAACTTATGTTGTTAGTCTCGATTATATTGACTGTTTTCTTAAACTTCGGGCATTTGTTTAAGTAATTGCCGTTCGCGTAAT
>CAKZNA010000045.1 GCA_937129355.1 uncultured Sphingomonadales bacterium
TACGGACCGCGCGGAACCTTCAACTCTTTCCGCTTAACTCCGCGCGCTTCTGCCAGTTGCATGAGATGTGAAATGACGGCGTTTGCACCCTGCCCATGGAGTGCCGCCAGCGCTCGCGAAACCACATCTGCTTCCCCGATCATGGCGTAGCAAATATTTGCAAGATAGGCCGCCCCGCGCGCCGCGAATGCATCGCCTGCTTTTTGCATATCGCCCGCTAGAGCAGGGTCAAAGGCAGTTGGCATGCTTTCCTTTTGCTCTGGCAATGGCGCATCCAGAAGATTGGCCCAAAAAGCGTGTTCGGCGCGGCTCCATAGGCTGAACAAATGTGGTTCGATCTTCTCCAGCGTTTTGAGAGTGTCGACTGCGGCGGCTTGCGAACCGGATAGCCAAGCCTTTTCAAGGAGACCGAAAAGCACTGGGATTTGATATTGCACTTCGCCAGTAGCCAAAGCATCGGCGCGCGCTGCGTCCAGTGTCTTTGCCGCTTCGGCTTCGCCCATCCTGAGTTGAGCCCGGCCTAGCATGATGCGGGCAGGCAGCTTCATCAGCAGTGTCTGTCCCTCGATATCGATCACGGCGGAGCAAATTTCCGCCGCTTCCTTCAAACGTCCCTGTTCCAGCCTCAGCTGTGCTTTGCGGCCCAGAAGATAATATAACCATGAATCAAGATCATGTTCGGTATCAAAAGTGATGCCTTGTTCCAGCGTCTCTTCGGCGAGGTCTAGCTTTCGGATATCCACCGAATATTCCGACAAGTTGGTAAATACCCGCGCCGCATCTTCATGCATGTTATGGCGCAGCGCAAGGCGCAGGCTTTCCTGCAAATCCGCAACCCCATCTTCCCGCCCGAGGAACAATTTTGCCGTTCCGATATTGTTGAGAGCATGCACGTTTATTTCGGGTGAGGCAGGGTCTGCCGCTTCCGCTATTGCGCGTTGGGCCCATTTGATCGCGTCCGTCATTTGGCTGTTCAGCATCAGCATCTGGGATCGCATTGTATAGGCAAGAGCGAGCTTTTCCTGATTGCCAAGTTCTTCAAGCAGGTTGATCGATTCATCCAGATAACGTCCCGCTTGCGCCGCTTCGCCATGATACCAATGCAAGCGCGACAGAAAGCGTAGATTTTCGGCTACCTTTTCGGGGCGCTTGAGTGCTCTCCATAGAGTTAGCGCATGACGCCGGGCTTCGATGACACGATCATTTACCTGATTGGAGATGCCTGATTCATAGGCCCAGGATTCATATAGTTCGGCGGCATTTTCGGTGGAGGCCTCGTCAACATATTGCAGAGCAGTTTCCAGATAATCCGCGGCCTCCCGGTGGGCACCAAGCCGTGCGGCATTTTCTGCCGCCAGCGGCGCAAAGCGCAAGACCGACGCCGCATCGGTCGCACCTTTTGAATGGTGCATCAATTCGGCAAAACTATATTTGTCTGTTTCCTCCAACATTATGTCCAAACGCTGTTTGTGAAGCGCACGCAATTCGATTGAGGAACATCGCTTACTGGTGGCGAGGCGGGCAAGCTCGTGGCGAAAGCGCAGTTTCCCGTCGACTGTCTCCACCAATATTCCTTGAAGGACCGATTGATCCAGCCAGTGATCGGCCTCAGGCATCCAGTGGCAATGCAATTCCGGATCAATCGGAACGGGTATGATGCTGAGCGATATCAGAAAGGCACGATGCGAAGATTCCAGGCGGGACAGGCGGCTATGCACCGCATCCTGAACCGATTCCGGCACCTCCATCTTCTTTTTTTGAGCCTTGTTGGCAAGAATTTCGGAAACAAAGAATGGGTTGCCGCCGGTTACCCGCCAAAGACTTTTGGCCTCCGACTGGGTAGCAGACACCATATTCTGAACTGCGTTCAGCGACAACGGCTGTAATTCCATTCGCTCCAGCTGGTTGCTAGGCAGGTCCCCCAACACGCGATTTAGCGGGTGATCGCGGCCCAGTTCATCATCGCGAAATGATATTACCATCAATAAAGGGCAAAGCGAGATGCGCCGGCCCAGAAAGCGGATGAAATCCAGCGTGCCGATATCGGCCCAATGCACATCCTCTATGATGAGCGTCAGAGGCTCTTCCAGTTCCGAAAAATAGGCAAGTAATCGCGAAAATAGTTTCGTGCCCGCATCATCTTTCCAGTCACGGCCAAAATCGGGTAATAGCTGCACTATATCATGTATTGGGCCAAGCGGTCTGGGCGTGAAAAGCGCATCGCACATGCCCCATATGCAGGAGTTTTGATCCGCACTCCGCCGGGTAAACTCTTGCAACAGAGAGGATTTCCCTATTCCTGCTTCGCCGCCAAGGGCGATGATACGGCCCGAACCGCCGCGCGCAACTTCGGAACATGACAACAGCATGGATAGTTGCTCTTCGCGTTCTACCAGCATTCAGTTTTGTCCTCCACATCATGCTGCCTAGGCGATTTCCGCCCCATTCTCAAACACGGATCGGTAAAAATTAGGTAGCCATTCTGCGAAAATTAGGTGCTGCCCCCGAAGATACAGGAAAACAAAAACTTTAGACGCACTGGATTTCAACAATAGGAAACCAAAAAATGATCTCCCTTCGTTCATGCCTTATTTCAACGGCAGTCCTTGCAGCGTCCGTTTTTCCAACCTCCGCTAGCGCCGACATAATTGAGGTGTATCGAACCGTCGGGGTCGCCGGGGGGACCAGTTACGACGTGCCTACCATCGTCGTCAAAGGCAAAAGCAGGGGACGTTACAGCGAAGTTACGACACGTGAACTTCTGGTCTGGCTAACGATTGCCGGCAGCGCCCCAAATAGGGACAAAAGACATAATGGCTCATACGTCAACATCGCCGGAACTTCGGTGGATATCGAAAAACCTGGCGCACCGAAAATAAAACGATTCGGTTTTGTTTATACCAAGCCAGATTCCACGGGCGGAACCTATAAACTCTCACCAGTTGAGCTGTGCAATAGTGAAGCGAGCAAAGGCGGAAGGCAGGCTCGCGGGCGATTTATAAGGAAGGGCGGCATGATCCGTCTGGAAAATGCCTATCTTGTCAAGGCAACCGCGAATTGGATCGTGCGCAAACGAGGAAGCACGTTTAATGAACCTGCATCGTGGAATTCAGAAACTCGAATCCCCGTAGTCGTAAAATGCCTGCCGACCGGGCATTTTGCCAAAACTTCCACGACCACTTCCACCACCAGCGCAAATGGCAGCGATGCCATGCGCGAAGAACTTGAGAGAAAGCGGCGGGAAAGGGAGAGGGAAAACAGAAATCAACCCAGGCGGACCAATCCCGCACCGACAATCAAGGGAATGTCGCTTACCAGCGCCCCAGCAGAGGTAAAGAGGGTCGGCAACTGGATGTGCCCGACGGTCATGCGTCTGAAAGGCCGTATTGATGTCAACCGGGCCTTCAAGGGCAATGCGATATTTCTGGGCGGGCAATGGCTTTCCAACAATAACGCGCTGGATTTCAGGCGTGCCGGCGGGCGTTATCTCATTGCCAACCGCCCGCTAAATTGGCGCGTTAGCGGCCTCTCTACCGGCAGGAATACGGCCCCGCGCAAGCAGATTGACCTCAGCTTCAATGTCACCAACCAAGCTGGAAAACTGATCCAGTCAAAGAAAAAGCGTGTGCTCGTTACCTGCGTCAAACCCAGACCCGGTGTCCGCACAAATGCGACCGGCGAGGGCACAAACTAGCCTGCTTCCATTCTTGTTAAACTCTAAAGGAGAAGAAACATGTCCATGCAAATTCCCACCACAAAAAATATCCGGTTGCTCGCTGTTGGCGCAGCCCTGCTGTCCGCCCTATCCGGCCCGATGCTTGTGACCGCCGATGGCAACGCACGCGCCCCGCAATCTTTAAAGGTAAAATCAGCCCCCAAATATATCACCGCCAAGTCAATCAAACGTGCAGGCGGTAAATATAAACTGACGGTGGCTGGCGCTGGAAAGTTTGCGATTACCGATCTCGTTATGAAGAGAGGTTATCCGAGCAAGTGTAAGATTGACGTAGCGTCTCTTTCTCGCCTGATCCGCAGGAACGGTCCGGCCATCCAGCAAGCCAAAACCCAAGAGATCAAGATGAAAGCTACCAGCTCCGGCAACCAGACGATCTGTCAGGGCAGCGGAGAAGGCTGCACCGTCATCATTGCGGCATGGGACCCCGATGATCCAATTCTTCCCAAATAGGAAGCCTAGTCGGCGCTGCGCTAATCGGGCAATCGCCGCAACTTTTTTGGGGGGCAAAGGAATTGAACATGAATAAATATTGGATGGATCATATGCATATCAGCAGAGTAACTCTGGTCGGCGTTACAGCGCCGGTACAAGCCGCAGCTGCAGGCCTCACGATGGGCCTAACTCTTTTCCCGTCCATCGCTAAGGCGGACACGGTTAGCGTCGAAATGGCACAATCCAAGGCTGGATGCAGCGCCCCCAGCCATATTCCCATCATTGAAGTAGCCGGCAACAAGCCTGGCAAATATCGCCGTGTCAAAACCCGGGAATTATGGACTTGCTTAAAGGTTCGCGGGAAGAAGCCTGATTATTCTCGGAACGGTAAGGGCGGCACAATCCGAGCGGAAAGTAATGGCCGGGATATCGACACGCCCAACGGAACGGACATTCACGGAATTGCTTTTGCTTATGTCGGACCGCTCTCCAGCGGCGGCACCTATCGGCAAAACCCTGTGCAGCTTTGCAATCAGGCGATTGCAGGCCTGACAGGCGGGAAACGTCAGGAATTTCTGACCAAAGGGACATATATCACCCTCCAGAATGCTTATAATGCCGGTGCAACCGCCACATGGGAAATCAGGAAAGCAAAAAATGCTATCAATCCCAATTACTACCGCTTCAATCATAAAAAATGGGAGGGCTCGGCAAAGATACCGGCGCTCGTCCGTTGTCTGCCAACACGAAAGCCAGGGGCTGGACGCACCGGCAACGCCGATCCCGCGCCTTCACCTGGCCGCCGCGCCAACCCACCACCGCGCCGGACCAATCCTCCACCGACGATAAGCAACATGAGCTTGAAAATCAGTCCGATGAATATCCAGCGCGTGGGCAAATGGATGTGCCCGACGCAGCTGCGCTTGAGCGGGCGTATCGACGTCATTCGGCCTTTTTCCGGAAACAGCATCTTTGTTGGCCCGCGCTGGCTATCGCGCAAGACAAGGATCAAATTTCAAAGCGCGAAGGGCCGATATGTTTCCGGCGTATATACGATTAACTGGTCGAGAAGCGGACAAAACAGCATCTCAGTGGGTGGCAACAAACCCAGTCGCCAAACGCTGACATTTAAATTCAACGTCGCAAATACGGCGGGCAAATTAATCAACAGCGCGCCCAAGACGATGAAAGTCGTCTGCAAAAAACCGAAGCCCGGCCAAGGCGGTCAGGCGCCGGGTGAGGATCATCCAGCCTTCGTGTTTCAGCGGCAACATCTCGTCCATGACATATTTGAGGTAGCTTTCCCCGCGCAGCAGCCCGACCCCCAGCAACCCGCCGAACAACAGATAGATCATGGTCGGCTTCATCTTGAAGAAGCGGTCATCATTGAGCCAGACCGACAGGCCGCCAAAGATCACCACAAGCACCAGCGTGGCCACCTGCATCTTG
>CAKZNA010000046.1 GCA_937129355.1 uncultured Sphingomonadales bacterium
CCCTTCAAATCATCCGCGCGCTCAATCCGGTTTTCCATTATCCAGCGCGCCATCAATCCGCGTGCATATTTGGCGTAATACATGAGCGACCTTGCCTCGCCATCCTTCACATTCAGGAAGGATGCCGTGATCACGGGTGCAGATAGTGCGCGGCGGTCCACCGCCTTGAAATATTCATTCGACGCCAAATTGACAATCGTCTGGTTGCCGTGACTTTCAAGGTCGGCGTTGAGATTATCCGCGATGGCGGAGCCCCAAAACTCATAGAGAGATTTGCCCCGCGGGTTGATCATTTTTGTACCCATTTCGAGGCGGTAAGCCTGAATGGCATCCATCGGGCGCAGCACGCCATACAGGCCCGACAATATCCGCAAATGATCCTGCGCGTATGACAGCGCATCATCGGAAAGGCTCTTGGCTCCCAGTCCCCAATAGACATCGCCATCAAATGTCAGCGCAGCGGCTTTGGAAGAATTACTCTGGCCGTCGAGATTAAACGCTTTGAACCGGTCCGCGTTTAACTCGGCCAATTTGTCCGAGATATGCATCAGGCGCTTCAGGTCAGCGGCGGATTGTTTCTTCGCCACTTTTGCAATTTCGCGCATGTCGGCATCAAGTCGCGGCGCGGTGAAATCCAGCTTGGTTTCAGCCGCATCAAAATTCAGCTTTTTGGCAGGGGATAGTAATGTGAGCATCGGTCGTTTCCTTTCCTCCTAACATCGGCATGCGGAATGCGGGCCAGTATGCGTGGGTAAATGATGGGGTCGGAATAGCGGCGAAACGCCGCTTTGCCAATACGCTAGCGCTTCGTCATCCGGATCAGGCCTTCTTGTGCGCAGCTGGCAACAAGACGCCCGTTCTGGTCAAAAATCTGCCCGCGATTGAAACCGCGCCCATGCCCGCCCCATGGGCTGTCGCAATGATAGAGCAGCCAATCATCCACCTGCACATCGCCATGCATCCACACGGCATGGTCTAGGCTGGCACTGATAAAGCCCGGTGTGGTCCAGCTGACCCCATGCGGCAGGCTCGCCGTACCGAGCAACCAGCTATCCGACGCATGGCACAGCATTGAGCGGTGCAGCGACGGATCATCGGCGATTTTACTGCGCAAACGGAACCAGACGCTTTGCTGAGCTTTTTCGCGCTTTTCATTGCCCGCCCAATCGCGCGGGTCGCAAGGGCGAAATTCAAAGGGCCGCTCACGCATAAAATTGTCGCGGAATTTTTCCGGAATCAAATGGGCACTTTTCTTGCGAAGCTCCTCATCGGCGATCAAGGTTTCGGGCGCAGGAACATCCGGCATGGCGTCTTGATGCTCCAGCCCTTCCTCTGCCTTTTGGAAAGACGTGATCATATTCAATATCGGCTTGTCTTTTTGCAGTGCGATCACCCGCCGGTTGGAAAAACTGCCGCCGTCAAAATCGCGTTCGACGCGGTAGGTAATCTCATAATCCTCGCTGCCCGGACGCATGAAATAGGCGTGCAGGCTATGCGCGATCCGTTCGGATGACACGGTATCTTGCGCCGCCGCCAGCCCCTGCGCGATCACTTGTCCGCCAAAAACACGGCCAACACCGCCTTTCTTGCGGCTACCCAAATACCAGCCGTCGCCCATGCGCTCTACACGCAGCAGGTCGACGAGATCGGTGACGAGAGGATTTGATTCGGTCATGATGAAAGGGCCTAACAAGAAGGGTCGCCTGTTACTAGCGTGGAAAGCTTCAGCTTTCTTCCGTAAAGCGCGACAGGCTTTTCTCTACGTCATAAGTGCCGCCGATGAGTGTTTCGGGGTCCCATTCGCTTCTTTCTTGTTCGAAAAAATTACCGCCATAGACATGGATGGCCGCGGAGAATTTTGGGATGGGATTGATGACCGAGTGGATAATGTCTTTACCCAGCGGCGTTACATCGCCGGGTAACAGCGCTTCGGCACCGACGGCCTTTATGCGGTCGTCCTTATCGCCCCTAACCCGCTGCCAGAAGATATTATCCTCGCGGCCGTGATAAACCCCGATGACCGCCCACATATTATGGTTATGCGGCGGGACGCTCATACCGGGCTGCCAGACCACGTTGGCGATAGTCAGCGCGCCCGATACATGCAGCGGAAAAGCACCGCCTTCGCTCGGCGTGCCAAAAGCGCTTTCGATTGCCGCTGTGTCTTTAAATGCCTCTTGCATTATACCATAGACGGAGCGGTGCGATGGGTCATCTTCGACCGCTTTTATGCAGGCGTCCTTGAACGTATCTATATCGAATAATGCCATCTACCGCTCCTTCGTCGCCCCGAATGTCAGGTCGGGATGCTTCTCGGTCTGGTAATTTATATCCCAAACTGACTTGGCCAGAAATACCGGATCACCGTCGCGGTCTTTGGCCATGTTGGTGCCGTTAAAGTCGGCGAGTTTTTGCACATCTTCCTCGCTGCCCTTGATCCAGCGAGCAGTGTCGAAGGGGGCGTTTTCAAGGCTCGCCTCGACCTTATATTCTGCAGATAGCCGCGAGACGAGCACCTCCAACTGAAGCTGGCCGACCACGCCGATCACCCAGTTTGCACCGATCTCTGGATAGAAAACCTGTATCACGCCTTCTTCTGACAAATCATCCAGCGCCTTGCGCAGTTTCTTCGTCTGCGTCGGATCTTTCAGGATCACGCGGCGCAATATTTCTGGCGCGAAGTTCGGCAGGCCGGTGATGCGCACCTGGTTTTTCTCGCTCAACGTATCGCCGACTCTTAGCGTGCCGTGGTTAGGAATTCCGATAATATCGCCGGGTAGTGCGGTGTCCGCAATCTCCCGGTCTTGCGCAAAAAACAAGATGGGCGAATGGATGGCAATTGGCTTTCCGAGGCCCGACGGTGTCAGCTTCATCCCGCGTTTGAACGTGCCGCTGCATAGCCGCATAAAGGCAATGCGGTCGCGGTGCTGCGGGTCCATATTGGCCTGAATTTTGAAGATGAAGCCGGTAATGTCTTTATCATCGGGATCGACTGGTTCAGGTTCGGCTGGCTGCTGGCGCGGCGGCGGCGCATACCTCGCAATTGCTTCGATCAATTCTTCGACGCCAAATTGCTTGAGCGCAGAGCCGAAATAAACCGGGGTTAGATCGCCGCTCCGATACGCTTCCAGATCAAACGGGTTGTACCCGCCCTGCGCCAACTCACCCTCACTGGTCAGCCGCTCTAAAGCCTCCGGGGAAAGCGCATCTGCGAGCTTCGGATCATCAAGCCCGTCAAATTGCTGTGCGATATTATCATAGACCTTGCTGTCACCCGTGGGTTGATGCAGCTGGTTGCGCTGCAGGTCATAAACGCCTTCAAACTGCCCGCCCATTCCCGTCGGCCAGCTCATCGGGCAGACATCTAGGGCGAGTTTGTCAGCAACTTCATCGAGCAGCTCAAACGGATCGCGGCCCTCTCGGTCGACCTTGTTGATGAAGGTGATGATCGGCACGCTGCGCAAGCGGCAGACTTCAAACAGTTTCAATGTCTGCGCCTCAATACCGCTGGCGGCGTCAATTACCATGATGGCGCTATCGACAGCGGTGAGTGTGCGGTAGGTATCTTCGCTGAAATCTTCGTGCCCCGGCGTATCGAGCAGGTTGAAAATGATGCCATTACGCTCAAATGTCATCACAGAGCTGGTCACCGAAATGCCGCGCTGCTGCTCAATCTTCATCCAGTCTGACCGCGCGCGCCGATTGTCCCCGCGGGCCTTTACTTCGCCTGCCAGATGGATCGCGCCGCCTTTCAACAGCAGCTTCTCCGTCAGAGTCGTCTTACCCGCATCGGGGTGAGAGATAATTGCAAATGTACGGCGCGGCTGGGTCATACAGGCGCGATTAGCCGCCATGCCGCGCCGCGTCCAGTGGTGCGTTACCGCTCAGACATGTTGATCGATCAATATGGGATTGCCGTCCGGGTCGGTGAGCATGATGCTGGCGGGGCCAGTCGTGGCCTCATCCGCTTCTGTATCGAGTGAAACACCCGAAGCCTTCAGCGTTTTTTGAAGCGCGCGTATATCGTCAAAATCGCCAACAGCCTCGGCATTTTGGTTCCAGCCGGGATTGAAGGTCAGCATGTTTTTGGGGAACATCCCTTCAAAGAGCCCGATGACGGTTTCGCCGTTTTTCAGGATGGTCCAATTTTCTCCGCATGGGCGGCCTTCATCGGAAAAGCCCAGCTTTTCATAAAAGGCTTTTGATGCGGTCAGATCCTTGACCGTCAGACTTATCGAAAATGCACCTAGTTTCATCTGCTATACTCCTTATGCTGGCCCGCGCGCTGGCAGGATTTTGGGGTTCCGCAATATGGCTGCGGAAATGAGTGCGATGATCAATCCCATCGGGAAAATCTCCACAAATGTCATCGGTATCCGGATATAGGGTTTGGCATAACCAGCCTTCATCTCTTCCATTTCTGCGGCAAATTTTTGAAGCTCCGCGCCGCTAATACCAGCTGATTTTTTGGCCTCTATCAGGCTGGCGGTATATTCATTCATGAAAGTATAGTCCGATGTGAAGAGATAGATTTCCCAAATAAACACATACATTACCGCGGCAATCGCTGCGATCATCAGGCCCATTCCGAATGCAGGCAGGAATTTTATGATCCCGCCCAGTTCGTTATCGCGATATCTTTTTATGCCGATAAAGATCATCGACAGCGCAATCAGCATGATCAAGTAGCCAAAATATTCGCTGGAAAAGAAGCCCTGACCTTCGCTTGCAAAGAGCCCCAGCATCATAGCGATGATAACAATGGTGCCGGATATGACGCCGTAAATGGCTGCTATTCTAATCATGATTTTCTCCCTCTGCTGCAGGAGTTATGGAAGAATTTGTAGTCTATGCCAATCACCCGGAAGGGTGAGTGAGGCAGAATCACCCATAAATATTAGGCGATGATGCGCAGAAATTTCGCTTTTTCAATCGCGCGAACACGGCGGTCGACGTCCAGCTTTTCAAACAGGTTGGCGATATGCGTTTTGATGGTGTTGGGGGAGACACTCAGGCTGCGAGCGATTTCCTTGTTGGACTGTCCGCTCGCCAATGCTGAGAGCACTTCCATTTCGCGCGGGGAAATTCCCAATGATGCAATAGCGGCATCGTTGCGCAAAAAAGCGGCGCCATCACTTTTTGCGGTCAATCTTATGCCAATCCAAATGCCAAGCGCCGCGAAGCCAAAGGCGATCAGGACGATATAGATTTCCGCAGAATAGCTTTTCAGGAAATATTGATATTGCAGCCATTCGAGCGCGAAGGCGGCGGCGGCAAGGAGCAGGCCGTAGCCGAGGATGATTTTGAGTGTTTGGCGGCCGACGGTTATCATTTAGGGCATATCCTTAAATCCGGCTTTCGTACTCGGCGATCAAACTCCACATGATTTGCCGTTGTTTGTCTTCGGAAAACTCAACTGCATTTCTAACGAGATAATATTCCTCTTCAGACTTGATGAACTTTCGCCGCAATACAGTTTTCAACCGTTTCGAGAAACGCAGTCTCACCTCAGTTAGTGTCGGAGCCCTATTGTCAGAAAAATGCTTGTCCAAGTTCGCCACCTCTTGAACAGAATAACCCGCAGTAGCTTCGACAACATCGCCAAGCGCCATCGCCAGACCTTTCTTTGCTAAGTTGCCGCTTTCTTTTTCAATACCCACAAGAACATTGCTCGGATGAATGGGGTCATTTATTTGGCGCAGTTTTGAGGATGTCGGTGGCATAGACACGAATAAACTCTGACATTCGTTGATATGTCTGATCGTCCATCACCCCCTTAGTTCAGCTCCCAACTTCGTCGCTGCCGCAATAACGCTATCCGAAACTGCTTTCAGATCATCATCGGTATAGCTTTTCTCAATCGGTTGCATCGTCACTTCGATGGCCAGACTGACTTTGCCTTCGGGCAGGTTGCCGCCAGCGAAGCGATCGAAGATGCGCGCGGCGGTGATGTTCTTTTTGTCGCTGCCCCGGATTGCGCCCGCCAAATCAGCTGCCGCCAGTTCTTCGGGAACCACAAAGGCAAAATCGCGGGTCACGGCTTGCAAGGCGGGCGGTGCATAGGCGGCGCGCATGAAGCTGGCCGCTTTCTTTGCAGGGATGGCGTCGAGATAAACCTCCGCCGCCGCTACAGGGCCATCCAAGTCGAACGCCTTGGCGGTCGCGGGATGGAGCATGCCGAAACTGGCGAGGATATTCTTTGGCCCTTGGCGCAATGTTGCGGATTGGCCGGGATGATAATGGTCTCCCGCCTCTGCCATCACCATCAAGCGGTCGGTATTGACGCCAGCGGCATCGAGCAGCGCAATGACCTCTGCCTTGGCGTCATAGGCATCGAACTTGCTTGCCTTGCCAGCGGCCCAACCGCGCTGCGTCTTATCGCCCGCCAGCACGATGCCCAACGTCAACCGCTCATCGCTCGAACCATCCTTGGCTTTGAAATAGCGGCGGCCGATTTCGAACAAGCGCATCGATGAAGCCCCGCGATCACTATTGCGCTGAGCAGCGGAAAGCAGCCCGGGCAGCATCGATGGCCGCATGACTTTCATATCTTCGCTAATCGGATTGGTCAAAACCCACATTGTTTCAGTCCAATCACCACGACCGAACGCTGCGGCTTCTTTTTCGGGCAGGAAGGCCCAGTTGATCGCTTCGTTCAATCCGCGCGCTGCAGCCGTCCGGCGCAGCTTGCGTTCCAGTTTCTGGCGCGGCGTCGCGGTCGGTTTCGCGACGCCATCTGCTCGCGGCAGCGGTGTGGAAGGAACTTTGTCGATGCCGTGTATGCGCACGACTTCTTCGACGAGATCGGCGCTGCCATCGACATCACGCCGCCATGTCGGGACGGTGACGTTCCAGTTCCCATCAACGGCAAAACCCAGTTTCTCGAGGATTGATTTCTGCTCATCCGCCGCCACATCAACGCCGCCCAAACGCAGGCAATGCGATGTATCATAGGTGATGGCCTTCTGCTCCGTCGGCGGCGTTCCGGCGCGCACCACCTCGCTCGCCTTACCGCCGCAAATATCGACGATATAGGCCGCGATGATCGCCAGTGCATCATCCAGAAACGCCGGATCAACACCGCGTTCAAACCGCATCCGCGCATCGGACGTCAGCATCAATGTCTGTCCGGTCCGCGCAATATGTTCGGGCGTGAAATAAGCGACCTCGAGCAGCACATCGCTGGTATCATCGCTGCAGCCTGAATCTTCGCCGCCCATAATGCCAGCAATATCATGCACGCCGCTATCATCGGCAATCACCGTCATATCGCTAGTGAGCGTATATTCTTTTTCATTCAGCGCCGTGACGGTTTCGCCATTCTTCGCTTTGCGAGCAACAACTGCGCCGGTCAGCTTGGCAAGATCATAGGCATGGCTCGGGCGGCCATGATCCAGCATCACATAATTGGTGATATCCACCAGCGCGCTGATCGGTTTCTGGCCAGCGCTTTTCAGGCGCGCCTGCATCCATTCGGGGGATTTGCCATTCTTAACGCCCTTTATCGCCAGCCCATAAAATGCGGGGCAGCCTTCGGGATCATCGGTGCGGATTTCGACGGGGCAGGGATCGGATGTTTCAATCTGCGGAACATCAATCGGCTTTAGCGTTCCCAATCCCGCCGCTGCCAAATCGCGGGCAATGCCATAGACACCCATGCAATCCTGCTTGTTCGGCGTCACCGATACATCAAAGACCGGATCGTCAAGCCGCGCATAGTCAGCATAAGCCGCGCCAACGGGCGCGTTGGCGGGAATTTCCGCAATGCCGTCATGATCGTCGCCCAGTTCGAGCTCAGCCAGCGAGCACATCATGCCGTTCGATTCAACGCCGCGAATTTCGGCTACTTTCAATTCCATGCCGTTGGACGGAACAATTGCGCCAGGTCCGCCGCAAATGCCTTTCATTCCCGCCCGCGCATTTGGCGCGCCGCAGACAATCTGCACAGGCCCATCGCCAGCATCGACTGACAGGATTTGCAACTTATCCGCTTGGGGGTGAGGCTCGGCAGAAAGCACCTCGGCCACCTTAAACGGTGCGAGTGCTTCCGCCGGATTTTCGATGCCTTCCACTTCAAGGCCGACGTCGGTCAGCGCCTTGGCAACTTCATCGGCGCCTGCATCAGTTTCGAGATGGCTTTTGAGCCAGCTTAGCGAGAATTTCATGCGCCGACTCCTTTGCTGAGAGTTGGAACATCGAGCGCATCGAAGCCGTAGTGATTGATCCAGCGCAGGTCGCCGTCGAAAAAGGCGCGCAGATCATCCATCCCGTATTTCAACATCGCCAGACGGTCGATACCGCAGCCAAAGGCGAAGCCCTGCCAGACATCAGGATCAAGCCCGCAATTGGCGATCACTTTGGGATGGACCATGCCGCTGCCCAACAATTCCATCCAGCCGCCTTCATTGGCGTCATCGGGATGCCCGCCCAGCACGCGGCGACCTTTTTCAAGCGTATACCAGGCGTCAACCTCGGCGCTGGGTTCGGTGAATGGGAAATAGCTTGGGCGCAGGCGCAGATGGATATCTTCGCGCTCGAAATAGGCCTTCAAGAATGTCTCCAGCGTCCATTTGAGATGGCCGAGATGGATATCCTTATCGATCACCAATCCTTCGACCTGATGGAACATTGGTGTATGGGTCGCGTCGCTATCGCTGCGGAAGGTGCGGCCGGGCGCGATAATGCGGATTGGCGGTTCCTGTGTTGTCATGGTGCGGATCTGGACCGGCGATGTATGCGTGCGCAGCAGCATATCGCGTCCCTCGGCATCCTTATCCGGGAAATAGAATGTATCATGCATCGCGCGTGCAGGATGCGTTTCAGGAATGTTGAGTGCGCTGAAATTGCGCCAGTCATCTTCGATCTCTGGCCCTTCGGCCACGGCAAAGCCCATATCGGCGAAAATCTCGGCCAGTTCTTCCATCACTTGGCTGACCGGATGAATAGAGCCGTGCGGCGCGTCTGGCGCGGGCAAGCTCATATCGAGCTTTTCGGAAGCCAGCTGCGCATTCAATGCGTCGGTTTCGAGCTCGCTTTTCTTTGCGGCAATAGCATCGGCGACGGCGCTGCGTAGGCCGTTCAACAATGGCCCCTGCACCTGCTTTTCCTCGGGCGTCATTTTGCCGAGCGTTTTCATCAGGCCAGAGATGCTACCCTGCTTGCCAATATAGCCCACGCGCAGCGTTTCCAGCGCGTCCAAACTATCCGCGCCCACAATCGCTGTAAGCGCTTCTTCTTGCAGTTTTTCCGTGTCAGACATTTACGTCCTGCTCCCTACCCAATCCTGCTTTCCCTAGCCAAAGAAAAAGGCGCCGGAAAGCGCCTTCATCTAATATTCAAATCCAAAGGGAAAGCGCTATTTTATCTTCGCTTCCTTAAACTCAACATGCTTGCGCGCCACGGGATCATATTTCCGGAAGGTCATCTTCTCGGTAATATTGCGTGGGTTTTTCTTCGTCACATAGTAAAAGCCGGTATCGGCCGTGCTGACGAGTTTAATTTTTACGGTGGCTGATTTCGCCATGACCGGGTTCCTTCTTCGTATTTTTCAAAAAATGCAGTGGAATCGCCTTGTGGCGCACCGCAATCAATAACAGACGCGCGCCTCTGCGCGGTAACGAGGTAAAAGTCAATAGGGTGATTGGATTCAATCGCTGCTTTCGCTGCGGCTTGGAGCCTAGTTAAGAACTTGTTTACCATAAAAGCGCATGGTGCCCATTAAGATAACGCAAGAGGGGCATAATGGGACTCGAGCAAGACCGATTAATGATGGTGCGCGCTGAGCTGTCTGATCAGCTAGATGCCCTACGTCTGACATCTTTCGATGCAAATCCGGTGCAATTCCTAATGCGCCTTGAACAGATCCGCAAAACGGCGGCTCAGCAGCGGTTTGATGCTGTTGCTGAAATTGCTTCTGTCTTTGAAGCGGCCATGCAAAAGGTAATTGAACGCGGCGGTAGCGCCGAAGTGGTAGGCAACTTCACCGATATCCTATCAGATGCGATTGGGTGCCGTGAATTGGAAACAAGCGCCGCGAGTGCAATGTTGGCCAATGTTGCGCTGCGCTTGCACGGCTAAGCCGCAGCGCCTAGTTTAACAGCATATGGATGGCTTTCTGATCACATTGATCGCGGTATTTCTCGCGGAGACTGGCGATCGGACACAATTGCTGTCAGCTGCACTAGCAAAGCGTTTCAGCGACAATAAGACGGTCTTTATTGCGTTGATTGCCGCTACATTTATCAATTCGCTTTTCGCCGCCGCCGCCGGTTCGGTGGTCGATGGCTGGATTAGCGAAGACGCGCTGCGGCTGTTTACATCGCTCGCCTATATCTTTGCAGGTGCCGGGATGCTGCTTTGGCAGCGGCCGATTGATTTGCTTGAACGCTGGAAAACAACGCCGCTGCTGACATCGTTTTTTGGCATCCTGATTTTGCAGTTTGGCGATAAGAGCCAGTTTTTGATCGCTGCTAACGCGGCCAATTCCGAACAATGGGGATTGGTTCTGCTCGGCGGGATAATCGGCGTGGTTGCGGCATCGGGCTTGGCGATTATTTTGAAGGAACGGCTTGCAAAGCTGCTGCCGATGCAAGCCATCCGAATGACGGCTGGCGCCGCATTGTTGCTGATTGGACTTTATCTCGCTCTAATTGCGCTTCGGCTGATATAGCATCGACTGCATCAATTAAACTCTAAAATATTATCTATTTTACCGATTAATCAATAGTCCCTAGGTTGCCCTTATTCATACAGGAAGCTGAAGGAATTCTCTCATGACATCAGGTGATAATAGCAAAAAAGCGCTCGCCGAAGCCCTTAACCGGCTGCTCGCAGATTATTATGCGCTTTATCTAAAAACCAAAAATTTCCACTGGCATGTATCTGGCCCGCATTTCCGTGAATATCATCTTCTATTTGATGATCATGCATCCGAGTTAATCGGCACGACGGATTTGGTAGCCGAACGTGTGCGCAAATTGGGGCAACGATCTTTAACATCGGTCGGTGCGATTGCCTCGGCACAGACAATAGCGGACAATGATTCTATCAAAGTCGATGCGCAAGATATGCTGGTTGAACTTCGTGACGATAACCAATCACTCATCGTTAGTCTAAAAGCGTTGAAACAGTTGGCCGATGATGCAGGTGACAATGCCACCGACGGATTGCTTGATGATTGGACTGATCAGGCAGAACAGCGTGCCTGGTTTCTCAGCGAAACTCTTGGTGGTTGAGCGAAGGGATTGGCGACACAAATAAAAACGACCCCAAGCCTTGGGCCGGGGTCGTTTTTAACATTAAAAAATTTGGTGTTTAGCTATCGGCTTTCGCCAAATTTGAAGCAGAATATTTGCCGCGTTGATCAACCTCAATATCGAAAGCAAGGCGGTCGCCCTGCTCGACGGGTCCCATGCCGGAGCGTTCAAGCGCCGAGATATGCACAAATGCATCATCGCCGCCGTCATCGCGCTCAATAAAGCCAAAGCCCTTCATATCGTTGAAGAACTTCACAGTGCCATTGGCGCGCTCGCCCGTTGGTTCGCGGCGCGGTTTGCCTTCAAAGCCGCCACCGCCGCCTCTGTCTCCGCCGCGATCTTCTCGCTGTGGACGATCCGGAACCGGCATTGGTTCGCCATCGATAACCAGGTCAGTCGCAGATGTTTTGCCGCCGCGGTCGACCAGCGTAAATTCAAGAGGCTGACCTTCGGCAAGGCCTTGCAGGCCGGCCTGTTCAACCGCACTGATGTGAACAAATACATCATCGGGCTTGTCATCACACTGAATGAAGCCAAATCCTTTTTGTGCATTGAAAAACTTTACGACGCCGCTTCCGGTGCCAACAACTTGTGCGGGCATTGAAGGGCGGCCACCGCCGCCGCCGCCGCGAGGTCCACCGAAGCCGCCACCGCCGCCGCGATCATTGTTGAAACCACCGCGGTCTCCGCCTCTGTCGTTATTGAAGCCACCGCGTTTAGGGCGATCATCAAAACCACCGCCGCTGCCTAGCTCTCCGGGCATGGGTGGGGGACCACCATAACCATCAAAATTCTCGTCGCCGAAATTATCCCGTTTGTCGCGGCCCTTGCCCCGCCGCTTTCGATCAAAACCCATGTCTTTGGTCTAAACTCTTCCTTGCGCCCCGTTTAATTTCCCTCATCGGGCTTCCGGTTGATGCAGCATGGCGCAGGCAACATTCTACCGATGCGCGAATTATTCCGCGCATTTATGGGGCTATACCCGATTATCCACAGGCAGCATAGGATTTATTGATTCCCGCAAAATCGTCCAAGAGCGCTTGTCCAAGAGCTTGCCAATTTGGCGGCTCTCGGGCAGAGGGGCCTGACAAAAGACCGGAATGTCGTGTCGAACAGTTTGAGTGCGCATGTTGCAATTGGAAATCCAAGAAGCCCTAGCGTCGCCCCCGATTCGATTTGGCGCGAAGTTGATAGTGAGCGTAGGAAAAAAGGAAATCGCGGCATGACTGTCCATTTTCACGAGGAAGATTTGCCAGAAGGCGTGTTTGCAGATGGTGCGACGCTGGCGGTAGATACCGAAACGATGGGGCTTATCACGCCGCGCGACCGGCTATGTCTGGTACAAATTTCCGATGGCAGTGGCGATGAGCATCTGGTGCGCTTTGGCCCCGAGAGCGATTTTGCCGCGCCTAACCTGAAAGCCGTGCTCGCCGATACATCACGGCTAAAGCTGTATCATTTTGCGCGTTTTGACCTGGCCGCGATTGAGTATTATCTTGGTGTCACAGCCGCGCCGGTATTTTGCACCAAGATCGCCTCCAAAATGACGCGCACCTATACCGACCGCCATGGACTTAAAGAACTGGTTCGTGAATTGCTGAATGCCGATATCTCAAAACAGCAACAATCGAGCGATTGGGGTGGTGCAGAGCTGTCAGATGCGCAAAAAGACTACGCCGCCAGCGATGTTCGCTTCCTCCACCGCATGCATGAAATTTTTGTGCAGAAGCTGGAAAGAGAGGGGCGTTCAGCATTGGCTCAGGCATGTTTTGATTTTCTGCCCTTCCGCGCGCGGCTTGATTTGGAAGGATGGCCTGAGCATGATATTTTTGCGCATAACTGATCGCATCTGACGTTGCGCCATTTTTTTGAAAGCATCCAATAATGTCGGCACTTGCTGATCAACAACGGACACATCGGCAACATTTTGCGGCGCCGGGGGGCAGCCATGATAAGCTGATCCGTTTGCTGCGCGTATTGCTGCCGGCAATCGTCGGAATGCTGATCGCGGTTCTGGCGGTAAGTCCGTTTACAGATAGCCGGGAAATTAGCTTCCTGCTTGCCAAGGACGAAGTCGACATTGCCAAAGAGAGAATGCGCGTCAATGAAGCGCTATATCGCGGCGAAGACAGCAAGGGTCAGCCTTTTTCGCTTCGCGCAGGAAGCGCGATTCAAAAAAGTTCAAAAGACCCCCTTTTGCAAATGAAAGATCTATCGGCCAGCATATATGTGGATGGCGCGCGCGCCTCTATACTTGCGGGGCAAGGCGCTTATAATCTGGAAGAAGAGGTTATGCAGATTAACGGCCCGCTGACATTTGATTCCGGCAAAGATTACCGCGCCAGCGCTAGCGATGATGCACAGTTCAGCATGGTCGACAAAATTTTGCGTGTTGGGGGCAAATTTTCCTATATTTCCGACAAGGGATTTGATGTGACGGCAAGTAATGTCGAATTTTACGTTGATGATAGGCGTTTGCAAAGCTTCGGCCCGGTGAGCGGAAGCACGCGGGTGGGTACCTTCAGTGCGAACCGATTGCGCGGAGATTTGAATGCCCGCACGATTACGCTTGTTGGCAATGCGCAATTGCGTATTCGGCAAGGGGCGATTAGATAGCGGGCAGATATGGCAAAAAAATTCATCCCCATCATGCTCGGCAGCTTCGCGCTGACCGCTGCATTTCTGTCTTCGGCAGTATCTGCCCAGGTGATCCGCAACCATAACAGCAATGCGCCGGTCAATTTTAGCGCAGGCCAGATCGAATTGCAGGATGCAGCGGACCGAGTTGTCCTATCTGGCGGCGTTACAGCAACGCAGGCCGGTCTAACTATTCGTTCGGCAAGGCTAACAGCGAAATATACCAATCGCGGCGGGATCGATGTGAATGTGATTGATGCTGCTGGCGGTGTCACGATTACGAAAGATGATCTGCGCGCGACCAGCAATGCGGCTATATATGATCTGGATAGCGATCTGATCACTTTGCTTGGCAATGTCCGCCTCTCGCAGGGCGCGAACCGCCTGAATGGCGGCCGGATCATGATTGATCTGAAAAGTAATCGTTCGACTATTACTGGCGGCGGCGGTGCTGTTCCGGGCATCAAAGATAGCGGAAACGGACGCGTCACAGGGACATTCACGGTTCCCCAGCGGAAAAAATAATCTCTGCCGGCCTAAAAAAACTTGCACTGCAAGAGTCTTGCCAATTGCCAAATGCCCAAGGATTTATTAGCCTTTGGGCACGATAAAGGCCGGATAAGGCGATAAAGCAGGAAGTTGTTGATGAATTTTGCAAGTGACGATGCAGGCAGCGTTGAAGCCACAGCGAATGCCGTCACCGAAGAAGGCATGGAAAGAGGGCTCGGCGTTGTTTCGATTGCCAAGAGCTATGACAAGCGGTCGGTGCTTTCCGATGTGTCGCTTTCGGTTGCACAAGGCGAAGTGGTTGGCCTGCTTGGCCCCAACGGTGCCGGGAAGACAACCTGCTTCTATTCGATCATGGGGTTGGTGAAGCCCGATTCCGGCCGCGTGATGCTGAATGGTGAGGATATTACCCGGCTGCCTATGTATCGCCGCGCAATCCTGGGCCTTGGCTATTTGCCGCAAGAAACGTCCATTTTCCGGGGAATGACGGTAGAACAGAATATTATGTCGGTGCTGGAGATGGCAGAGCCCGACAAAGATACCCGCGCCGCGCGGCTCGACAAGCTGCTAGATGAATTTGGTCTCGAACGCCTGCGCACGTCGCCGGCCATGGCGCTTTCGGGCGGCGAACGCCGCCGGTGTGAAATCGCTAGAGCGCTGGCAGCAAACCCGTCCATCATGCTGCTCGACGAGCCCTTTGCGGGCATCGATCCAATTTCCATCTCCGACATTCGGGATCTGGTAAAAGATCTGAAACAGCGCGACATTGGCGTGCTTATTACCGACCATAATGTCCGCGAGACGCTGGAGATTGTTGACCGCGCTTGCATCATTTATGGCGGGCAGGTGCTGTTTGCCGGTTCGCCGGAAGACTTGGTCGCCGACCCCAATGTTCGCAGGCTTTATCTCGGCGAAGGTTTTGAAATGTGATGGGGGGAGGAATTTTTGTCAGACCCGCCTACCGTCGGGGGCCGGAACCGCGATCTACGAAAGCAAATTCTGACTAACAATGGCACTCGCACCCCGCCTCGACCTCCGGCAATCCCAGTCGCTGGTAATGACGCCGCAATTGCAGCAGGCGATCAAGCTGCTTGCGCTATCGTCGCTCGAAATTGAGGCCTATGTCGCTGGAGAGATTGAGCGCAATCCGTTGCTCGACAATGGCGCTGGTGAAAATGCGCCGGAAGCATTGCCCGATACTTCAGCCGCGGAGGCGAATGAAGGCGAGCGCGACAGCCGCGACGTGCTTGCATCTTCGGACATGGCGGCTGGAGAAGCGCTGGATACGGATTATGGGGAGACAACCTTTCACCATGATAGTGTGAGCGATATGCCCGCCCCCGCTTCGGGTCCGGCAACGGGTAATGCCGATGGTGCGCTTGGCTTAAACGGCGACTTTGCAGGAGGATCGGGTGAGGGCGTTGATTTTGATAGTTTTGCCTCTGACGAGCCGAGCCTGCACGATCATCTGAAAGAACAAGCAGGGTCGATGTTCTTCGATGCGGAACTGTTTCTGGTACTGCAGCTAATCGAAGAAGTTGACCCATCGGGCTATCTCGGTGCCGATTTAATGCAAATGGGCCACCGGCTGGGGGTTGCCATTGAAGATATGGAAGATGCGCTTTTGGCGCTGCAGATGTTGGATCCCATTGGCGTCGGCGCGCGCGATCTTTCGGAATGTTTGGCGATACAGGCCAAAGCAGCCGACCGTCATGACCCCAGCATGAAGCGGCTGATCGAGAATCTTGATCTGGTCGCGCGCGGCAGCTTTGACCAGCTTCGCCGTTTATGCCGGGTCGATGAAGAAGATTTGCGCGACATGCTAACCGAACTGCGCGAGTATGATCCCAAGCCGGGCGCGCGGTTTGGTTTTGAAGATAGCATTGCCGTCACGCCGGATATTTTCGTCGTCGAGCGTAAGGCGAAAGACGAGAAGAATTGGGTGATAGAACTTAATAGCGCGAACCTGCCGAGGCTGCTGGTGAACCGCAGCTATATGGCCGAATTTGGCGGTGAAGGTGCAGATAAAGAAACCAAAAAATGGCTGAATGAATGTCTCGACGATGCCCATTGGCTGATGAAGGCTATGGACCAGAGGCAGAAAACCATCCTGAAAGTATCCGGCGAAATCCTCAAACAACAGGAAGGTTTTTTCCGCGAAGGGATAAGCCAGCTCAAACCGCTTACCTTGCGGCAGGTCGCCGATGCGATTGATATGCATGAATCGACGGTCAGCCGCGTAACCAGCAACAAATACCTCTCCTGCGACCGCGGGCTGTTCGATCTCAAATATTTCTTCTCCTCCGGCGTGGCATCGGCAGATGGGGAAGGCGCATCGGCGGAAGCAGTGAAGGCTGCGATCAAAGAGCTAACCGATAATGAGGGCAAAAAAATCCTGTCCGATGATAAGCTGGTGGCGCTGCTTAAAGAACAGGGGTTTGACCTCGCACGGCGCACTGTGGCCAAATATCGCGAAGCAATGGGAATTGGCTCATCGGTGCAGCGCCGCCGCCAAATGAAGATGGGCGGATAATTCTGCACATTCGCTATTGCGAACCAGTCTCATTATACATATACGGTCTTTATAGATAAGGATTCGCAATATGGTTGTCTGTGTCTGCAATGCTATTCGGGAACGTGAACTGCGCGAAGCTGCGCGGGATGGCGATGTCCGCTGTGCAAAGACCGCCTTTGCCCGTTTGGGTGCGAAGCCGAAATGCGGTCAGTGTTTGAATTTCGCTCGCAATATCATTAACGAACCTACTCAAAACACCTGAATTTCTGCCATTTTTTGACATTTTGCCACTTGGCGACATGCACTCTTTGCGTCTATAATCCCGCGTGCACTACCGACCTGTTCAGGCATAAGGATAAACACCCATGGCTAAAATCGCCGACCCCAAAGTGATCGAATTTCTAAACGAAGCGCTGAAGAATGAGCTGACAGCGGTGAATCAATATTGGCTGCATTACCGGATGCTGGACAATTGGGGCATTGCGAAGTTAGCGGCCTTTGAGCGCGAAGAATCCATCGACGAGATGAAACATGCCGATCAATTGGCCGAGCGCATATTGTTTTTGAATGGACTACCCAATTTCCAAATGCTTGGGCGTCTGAATGTCGGCGAAACGGTTGAAGAAATCCTGAAATGCGATCTGAAGCTGGAAGAAGTGGCAATCCCGCTTCTGCGCGACGCCATCGAATATTGCGAAAAAATCCGCGATTATGTCTCCCGCGATCTATTCGCGCGCATCCTTGAAAGCGAAGAACGTCACCTCGATGAGCTAGAGAAGCAATTCGACCTGATCGAACGCATGGGCATCGAAAATTATGTGCAGATGCAGTCGGAAGCGGCTGAGGGGTAGTCCTCAGCCACTCCGGAACGCATTGGTTATCGGATAGCGCCGATCCCGTCCAAAATTGCGCGACCCCAACTTCACGCCCGGCGGGGCTTGGCGGCGTTTATATTCTGCGATGTAGAGCAGGCGCTCTATCCTCTCCACCACGGCGCGGTCGTGGCCGCGTGCGGCCACCTTATCGACCGATAGTTCCTGCTCAACCAAGCCCAGCAAGATGTCGTCCAAAACTTCATAGGGCGGCAGGCTATCGCTATCTTTCTGGTCAGGGCGCAGTTCGGCCGATGGCGGTTTGGTAATGATATTATCCGGCATTACCGGGCCATCGGGGCCAAGGCCGATGCGCGGCATATTTTCGTTACGCCATTTGCTCACGGCAAAAACGGTCAGTTTATAGGCGTCCTTCAGCGGATTATAGCCGCCCGCCATATCGCCATAGATGGTGGCATAACCGACGCTCATTTCGCTCTTGTTTCCCGTGGTGAGCAGCATGTGGCCAAATTTGTTTGATAGTGCCATCAGGGTGACACCGCGCGTGCGGCTTTGGACATTCTCCTCGGTAATGTCCACCTCGCGGTCGGCGAAGCTGCCCGACAGCATCTCGTCGAAAGCCTCGACCGCCGGAGCGATAGAAATTGTATCAAGTTTGCAGCCGATCATCTTCGCGCATTCCGCCGCATCGCTGCGGCTTTCCTCTCCGGTAAAGCGGCTGGGCAGCATCACGCACCAGACCC
>CAKZNA010000047.1 GCA_937129355.1 uncultured Sphingomonadales bacterium
GCGCTCGTCGTTAGCAACACAGCGGAAGGCGGCGCATGTTTCGCGCTCACGCTTCCTGCTGCTACTTAACTGTGCTTTCAGACTACCGGTTGGCAATAGGAACGAATGGCCGTGCTTCAGGGCCGGTATAAAGCTGACGCGGGCGACCGATTTTTTGGCCTGGATCACTGATCATCTCATTCCACTGCGCTACCCAGCCAACGGTGCGGGCGAGGGCGAAGAGCACGGTGAACATTTCCGTCGGGAAGCCAATGGCTGAATAGATAATACCGGAATAGAAATCGACATTCGGGAATAGCTTTTTCTCTTTGAAATAATCATCGTTGAGCGCCATTTCTTCCAATTGCAGGGCAACTTCAAAGATCGGATCTTTCAATTTCAGTTCGGACAGAACCTCGCGCACAGTTTCCTGCATAACGGTCGCGCGCGGATCATAATTTTTATAAACGCGGTGTCCGAATCCCATCAGGCGAAACGGATCATTTTTGTCCTTTGCGCGCTCGATATAATGCGGGATCTGATCCGGCGTGCCAATCTCGCGTAGCATATTGAGAGCAGCTTCATTCGCACCGCCATGGGCTGGACCCCATAGGCAGGCAATACCGGCCGCGATGCAGGCAAACGGATTTGCGCCAGACGATCCGGCAAGCCGCACGGTTGATGTCGATGCATTTTGTTCATGGTCGGCATGCAGGATGAAAATCCGGTCCATCGCGCGTTCAATGACGGGATTGACCTCATATTTCTCGGCAGGAACACCAAAGGTCATCCGCAGGAAATTGCCAGTATAGCTCAGATCATTGTCGGGATAGAGGAACGGTTGTCCGGTTGAATATTTATAAGCCATTGCCGCAATGGTCGGCATTTTCGCAATCAGACGGTGGCTGGAAATACGGCGATGTTCCGGATCGGCGATATCGGTTGAATCGTGGTAAAACGCGCTAAGTGCACCAACAACGCCGCACATGATGGCCATCGGGTGAGCATCACGGCGGAATCCGCGATAAAATGTCGCCAACTGTTCATGCAACATTGTGTGGCGGGATATGGTATAGCTGAAATCATTAAGCTGATCCGTGTTGGGCAGCTCTCCGTTCAATAGCAAATAGGATACTTCCATAAAGCTGCTGTCTTTCGACAATTCTTCGATGGAATAACCGCGATGGAGGAGCACGCCTTCGCCGCCATCAATATAGGTTAGCTGTGACTCACAGCTCGCGGTTGATGTAAAACCAGGATCAAAAGTGAACGCGCCACTCTGGCCGTAAAATTTGCGAATATCGACAACGTCTGGTCCGATTGTGCCGCTCATTACGGGCATATCGAATTCTTTGCCGTCTAGTTGCAATTTTCCGTTTTCGTTGCTCATCTATTCAAACTCCAGTCATCAGGCCTGTTACGCGGCAGCGGTCAAATACCGTTCGCATAGTGGATCTCGCAATATTCGGGTAGCTCCGATGCCGCGCCAGCAGAAATTTCTTGCGATAGAGCGCGAAGGCGTCGGGAAAGCCGAAAATCGTAATTCGTTGCTGCAATGCTGTCATTTGACGCAGACGTCAAGTCGAAGAGGCCAGTTTTTTGGCCATTTTCGCAACAAAATGCAGCGGGTTGATTGCGTTTCACGAAACATTACCAAAAAACTGGCGGTTATGTTAGCGAACATATCTGGATGAAATTGGGGAGGCGCGGGTTGTCCCGTGTTTTGCTTTTACCCTGCGCGGAGCGCCATCCATTGTTGCTGCAATTAGACAAGATTGAATATTGGCTTGAACAAGAGCGGGAACGATTGCCGCTTTGGATACCCGTCGGCCTTGGCCTTGGTGTAGCAATTTGGGAGTTATATTGGAGCTCTGCTCTCTGGCCGCTTACCTTTGCCTGCCTGGTTTGCCTTATGGCAAGCTTGCTCGCCCCCGCAGCAAGCCGATTGAAGTCGTTGATCGTTTTGGCGGCGCTATGTCTTGCCGCAGGTTACGGCAGCATCGCGCTCAAGTCGTGGAATAGTGAGCATCAGGTCCTTAAAAAAGTGTGGGTCGGTGAGTTTTTCGGGCGCATAGAATCTGTCGAGAACCTAGCAGCGCGTCAAAAATACCGTTTAGTGTTGCAGACAGACGGTCACGCCGGCCTGCCGCGACGGTTGCGCGTCAATTTGAGGCCAGCACAATTTAAAGATGATATGCGCGTGGGTGCCATTATTGGCCTAAAAGCCCGCCTTATGCCGCCAGCTGGGCCAGCACTTCCCGGCGGGTATGATTTTTCCCGCCGCGCCTGGTTTGCTGAGCTTGGCGCTACTGGCACCGCGCTTGGCGACGTAAAAATACATACACCATCGCGAGCATCGCCCTGGCTATCAAAAATTCGTGCAACGCTGGCCTTGCATATTCGCGGCCAGTTGCCGGACGGAGAGGGGAGCATCGCGGCGGCGTTAGCCACAGGTGACACAGGCGCGATATCAGACGAAAATGCGACCGCCATGCGTGAAAGCGGAATGGCACATTTGCTGTCGATTAGCGGGCTGCATGTAACCGCCGTGGTCGGCGCCATTTTTCTGATGACCAGCAGGATATTATCTTTGTCAGGCTGGTTTGCGCTGCGTTTTCCCGTGCCGATCTATGCCGCATCTCTCGCCGCGTTGGGTGCGATTGGATATACTTTGCTGACCGGCGCAGAAGTTCCCACCATCCGGTCATGCGTCGCGGCTTTGTTAATTCTGGTCGCGCTGATTTTAGGGCGCGAGGTGTTAAGTTTACGGATGGTGGCCGCTGGCGCAATATTCGTACTTATATTCTGGCCGGAAAGCCTCGCCGGACCTAGCTTTCAACTTAGCTTTGCTGCGGTTACCACTATCATTCTGTTGCATGAACAACCATTTATGCGGCGGTTAATTTCTGCGCCCGAGACACCTCTTGTCACGCGCTTGTTAAGAGGGATATTGTCACTGCTGCTGACAGGATTGGCAATCGAGCTAGTCTTGTCGCCCATCGCGCTATTCCATTTTCACAAGACCGGGCTTTATGGTGCGCTGGCAAATCTTGTCGCGATACCGCTCACGACATTCGTGATTATGCCGTTCGAAGCGCTGGCGTTGCTTTTTGATAGCGTCGGGCTTGGCGCGCCATTCTGGTGGGTCGTTCGCCAAGGGCTGGCGGTAATCCTGGCGCTTGCGCATAATGTTTCATCTTTGCCAGGCGCGGTGACAATGCGTCCTGAAATGCCAATCATCGCATTCGGCTCAATCATTATTGGCGGCCTGTGGTTCACAATCTTTATCACGCGCAAAAGACTGTTGGGCTTGCTTCCGCTCTCGGCAGGCCTGATCGGTATGCTGACAGCGCCAACGCCGGATTTGTTGATTACCGGCGATGGGAAGAACCTCGCGCTTACTGATGATCGAGGCAATATCGCGTTATTGCGGGCCGGGGTGGGGGATTATGTTCGCGATACATTGAAGGAGGCTGCTGGCACAAAATCAGAGCCCATTCCGATTGCTAGCTGGCGCGGAACGAGCTGTTCACCCGACATTTGTATTGTCCGTATCAAGGCGGCGGAACGGCATTGGGATATTCTGGCGACGCGCACGCCCAACCAGATACCGTCAATGGAACTCGCTGCGGCTTGCCGCCGCGTCGATATAGTGATCAGCGACCGTTATCTGCCCTATAGCTGTAAACCGCGCTGGCAAAAATTTGATCGTAAGAAATTGCAGCAAACCGGCGGCATTGCGATCCATTTTGGAAAGGCGCGTGCGGAAACGGTTGCGGCGCGGATATCCGGCGCGCCTTGGTACAAAAAGCCCGACAGCCGCTATTAGTGATAGCGGCGCAGAAGTCCCGCCAGTTTGCCCTGAATTTCAACCTCGCCCGGTCCGTATGTTTGCGGTTCATAGGATGCATTGGCGGGGTCCAACCGGACCTGACCATTGTCGCGGCGCAGATATTTGAGAGTGGCTTCCTCGCCGCGCACCAATGCCACAACAATTTCGCCGTCACGTGCAGTATCCGCCTTACGGATAAGCGCGTAATCACCGTCAAAAATACCAGCCTCAACCATAGAGTCACCTGAAACCTCGAGCGCATAATGCTCTCCGGTGCCGAGCAATGCCATCGGAACCGACAATGATTCCTGCCCTTCCATGGCTTCGATAGGAACACCGGCAGCGATCCTGCCATGCAAAGGGATTTCCATCACATCATTGGCCGCAACCGGAATTTGTTTAGGGGCAGAAGGGGCTTCGCGCGCCTGATCAATCGAAACAACATTTGCCGCTTTCGTGCTGCCGCCCTCCGGCATCTTCATCACTTCCAATGCGCGTGCACGATTGGCAAGCCGCCGGATGAACCCGCGTTCTTCCAAAGCACCGATCAATCTGTGCACACCCGATTTACTCTTGAGATCGAGCGCTTCTTTCATTTCTTCGAATGACGGCGAAATACCCGTGCCTTCAAGGCGTGCGTGAATGAAAAGTAGCAGCTCATGCTGTTTTGCGGTCAACATATTGATGTTCCCATATCGTGATACATTGGAAGAACGATTAGGGAACAAATAGGGGGAAGTCAATAGGCGGGTGATTATCCCAAGGCGAAATATTCGGCGAAATTGCCAGCCTCTGCTTTGGCGGCGGAGATGGGTCTGTAAATCAGGGCATTTGCAGCAGACAGCGCGGTGAGGATAGCGCTGTCGCGTGAGGGCAGTGGTGCAATGCTGTCTCCGCGCACAAGAGCGCGAATGAAATTTGCGCGCGGGCCATTTGCGGGCAGGCTTTGCTCTAGTTTGGCCGTGTGTTTCAAAGGGAAGGGCGACTTGCTTCCACTCATTTGCCGTAGCATGGGCATTAGGAACAGGAACGCGGTAACATAGGCAGAGACTGGGTTTCCCGGCAACCCAAGGACTACTGCATCGGCCAGTTTCCCGGCCGTCACCGGTTTGCCAGGGCGCATGGCCACTTTCCAGAAATCCAGCTCTGCACCGACAGCATCAAGGGCAGGCCTGACCAGATCATGGTCCCCCACCGAAGCTCCGCCGATTGTGATGATAATATCGGCTTTCGCCTCTTTAAAGGCCGCTTTCATCTGTTCAAGATCGTCAGGCACAATCCGGTTTTCAACAATTTCGCAGGGCAGATTTTGCAGCATGGCCGCTAGCATAACGCCATTTGATGCCGGAATCTGGTCTTCGCCTATGACCTGTCCGGGTGGGACAAGTTCATCGCCGGTGGAAAGGATCGCGATACGCGGCTTCCGATGGACGGGAATCTCTGCAAGTCCGGCCAAGGTGGCGAGGCCGATATGTGCGGCATTGAGTTTTGCGCCTGCTTCAATAATCTTGTCACCCAAGCAGAAATCAGAACCCGCCCGTCGGACATGTTGCCCTTTTTCAAGGGTGACATCAGCCAGCGGCGTCAATTTGCCATCATCGGCTTTGGCATTTTCCTGAATGAGAATGCTGTCAGTGCCGCCGGGAAGCGGTGCGCCGGTGAATATGCGCGCCGCGCTATCTGCGGCCACGTTTTCGTTAAAGCTTGAACCAGCCGCCGCTTCTCCGGTCACCTGCCACGGGCCGGGAAATGTGGCATGCGCCACGGCGTAACCATCCATCGCTGATAGATCTTTGGCAGGCTGCGTACGTTTTGCCAGAATGTCGCTGGCCAGATAACGACCGGCAGCTTCGTGAATGCCCGCCATTTCCGTTTCGAGCGGAGTTGCAAGAGCAAGCAGCCTTTCCTGCGCTTCTTCCAGCGGGATCATTCGCTGTGCTTCCAGTCACCCGACTTGCCGCCGCTTTTTTCAAGTAAGCGGATATCCGAAATTTCCATGCCCTTATCGATGGCTTTGGCCATGTCGTAAATGGTCAACAAAGCGATGGATCCGTGAAGCTGCCTAGCGCGATTGCACCCTATATTGGTGGTAAAACAACGCTTTTGGCTGACGGAACACTGACTTAACGCCACAAGTACAAAATTTTGAGCCGAGAAACTTGAACATGCGTTTGAGGCCGCTAGCTCGTGCTTCATGAAAAAGAACTTCTCCTTGGCTATCCTCACGTTGAGCATCGCATTTGCAATCTCCCCCGCGTTCGCCCCACCGTTTTCCGGATTTACAGAGTCTCAACTCCCCAATCCACAAATCAACCCGCCGACCCAACCCGCGGGCTACGCCTTTGCGATTTGGGGCGTGGTTTACCTTTGGTTAATCGTTTCTGCGGTTTTTGGGGCTTGGAAACGCGCCGAAGCGGAAGATTGGCATCGAGCGCGCCAGCCTCTGGGTGTCAGTCTAGCGATTGGCGTTCCGTGGATCGCAATAGCCAATGTCAGTGCTATTTGGGCAACGATCACGATCATCTTGATGGCTTTCGGCGCAATCTTCGCATTGTTGCGCGCTCCAGATCGGGACCGCTGGTTATTTCAGGCGCCCGTCGCGCTTTATGCGGGTTGGCCCGCAAACCTTGCTCGCGCCGATGGTTTCGAATGTATTATATATGACCGTGTTTGTGTTGGCCTTTGCGGAAAGACGCGGTGGGG
>CAKZNA010000048.1 GCA_937129355.1 uncultured Sphingomonadales bacterium
GCGCTAAATGTACTTCATGGACAGTTGCTCCCAAGCCCTCAAGTTGTTGCCTTAATTTCTCCCCAATATTTGGCGCACTAACATGTACATCGTGATTTGCTGCAACGAGCGCTTCAATCAGTGGCTTGCGAAAATTGATGAGTGATGATGCCAGCGAACCATTAAGCAAGACCGTCTGGCGGTGGGCGGAATTACCGTTCATAGGCTTAGCCTCTAATGAAGTTATTAGGTTGTGTTAGTTCTTGTATATCGTTGGCCATTGCGCATATCTATACAATATTTCATTTCTCGAAAATCAAAGGACCCAATGCCTATGCTCACCACTGACTTTGCTTCTTGGCCGTGTTACAGCGAAGAAGAGACTGATGCAGTATTAAGTGTGTTACGGAATAACCGTGTCAATTATTGGACTGGACAGCAAGGGCACGACTTTGAACGAGAGTTCGGTGCATGGACAATGAGCGGTAAAGCGATAGCTGTCGCAAACGGTACAGTGGCTCTCGATTTAGCATTGCAAGCGTTAAGGATTGGCCCTGGTGACGAAGTGATAGTGACGCCGCGCACTTTCATAGCCTCAGTATCATCAGTGGTATTGGCAGGAGCAATTCCGGTTTTTGCGGACATAGATAGAGATAGCGGTAATATTACCCCATCGACCATATCGGAAGTGATTTCTGACAAGACTCGCGCGATCATTCCTGTTCATCTTGGCGGTTGGCCATCTGATATGGTTGGGATTATGGCACTGGCCAAGCAACACGATTTATTCGTAATTGAAGATTGTGCACAGGCGCATGGTGGGAAAGTTGGCGATTCCATGGTTGGATCAATGGGGCACATCGGTGCGTGGTCTTTTTGTCAGGATAAAATCATGACCACTGGCGGGGAGGGTGGCATGGTTTCAACCAGCGATGAAGAACTATGGAGTAGGATGTGGTCTTACAAGGATCACGGAAAAAGCTGGGATGCAGTGTATAATCGTGAGCATTTGCCCGGCTTCCGTTGGCTGCATGAAAGTTTCGGAACCAATTGGCGCATGCTTGAGGTACAATCTGCAATAGGCCGAATTCAGCTCAAGCGAATGAAGACGTGGACCGAGCTTCGATCGCGTAACGCACGCGCAATACAAGTGGCGTTACAAGGCTTCCCGGAGGCCGTCCGCGTGCCAGACCCTGGCCCCGGATTCACTCATGCTTATTATCGGCAATATGGTTACATCAAACAGAGTGGACTTAGGTCAGGGTGGACGAGAGATCGGATTGTAGACGACATAGTGGCACAGGGTTATCCAGCATATCAAGGCAGTTGCAGTGAAGTTTATCTCGAAAAAGCTTTTGATGGGACTGGTTGGCGGCCGGAACTGCGGCTTCCAGTGGCGCAAGAGCTTGGGGAAACCAGCATCATGTTCTTGACGCATCCGACCATTACCGAAGATCAGCTAGACGGCTATAGCAAAGCGGTTAGTCGGTCTTTTGAGAAAGCTGCGCTATAGGTTTTGCTAAGCCTTATCTCAATAAGGGCTTAGCCGGGTTGCCGACAACAACCGATCCGGGCGCTACATCCATTGTTACAACCGCCCCCATTCCAACCGTCGCGCCAGATCCGATAACAAGCGGTTTTTCAGGTTTACCCTGTTTTATTATCGCTCCGGTCCCAATATATGCGCCATCACCAATATGAACATTGCCATTACATTTTACACCAGGTGCGAAGGTAACATAGTCACCGATGACACAGTCATGTTCAACGTAGCTTCCAATGTTGCAATGGAAGTGTGAGCCAATATGAATATTACTTGTGACCGTGGTAAATGGACAAAATATTGCTCCTTCGCCGACGTTTATGTTTGCCATTGATACATGGTGGTTCGCGATAGTTGTAAAAAATTCGAGCCCATCGGATACGCAACGCGCAGCAAGTCGTTTTCGTATCAAGCCATCTGCAATCGCTATCGTAACTCTTTTTACAGCAATATCTGACCGTATGAAATCCTCATAAGCCAAGACTCTGAAGCTGTTTACAACTCTTTCCACGCAACCGTCGTCGATGAAGACAATTTCGATGTCATTTTGATGTTGTAATTGGTCTTCAAGAAGGGGGGCGACGCCGCGCCCGCATCCAGAGGCGCCGTAAACCCCATAGATTGCTGATGCTGTCATCGCCTAGTCCCCGTGTATTTCGGCATAGTTGCTTCGCCTTCTGCACTGACGCCATCTTTTTTGAGAACTTTTATTATGGTCAAGGCCATTATCTTGCAATCCAGCGTTAAAGACTGATTATTCACGTACCAAATATCGGCTGCGAACTTTTCTTCCCAGCTTACCGCATTTCGCCCGTTGATTTGTGCCCATCCGGTAATTCCAGGGCGAACATCATGCCGGTGCGCCTGCTCTTTGGTATAGAGCGGTAAATATTCCATCAATAGCGGGCGCGGGCCGACCAGTGACATCTCACCTTTAACCACATTCCAGAGGCCCGGCAGTTCATCCAAGCTTGTGCTGCGCAAAAATTTCCCATAGCGGGAAAGCCGCTCAGCGTCTGGTAAGGGCAGACCTTTTGAATCAAACTCATCTTTCATCGTTCGAAATTTAAATAAGTTAAACGGTCTGCCGTTTAGCCCTGGTCGTTGTTGCACAAAAATTACCGGATTACCGAGATAGATGCGAGTGAGAATACATACTATTAGTATCGCAGGCAATAATATCACTAATGCGGAAAGGGCTACGATTAGATCGATCTGTCGCTTCACTACTGGTCCAATTCTATCGCAGTGAGATGGAATCTAGAGCAATATCAAAACCAACTCCATTTTCCGAAGCGCGGCCTGTGATATCAAGCCAATAAAAGCTGCATCCGGGCCGGGAGTTGTCAATCTGGAGACTATCTATTCTGGTTTTCAATGGAATTCTAGTAGACTGCGGCGCCCCGTTTACTGATTGGGCACAACTTAGAGTAACGAATATCTGAGCATTACTCGGTATGCGCCTTTCAGGGCTTACTTTCATTGTCAACACCCGCCTAGGCATTTTGATAAGTTGGCGAGCGAATAGCCCGCCAGAGTTCCTGATAGCGCTTAGCTCTAGCTTTCCATCAACTATTACTGCGCCATATTCTCCTGTAGAAAAAAGCTGCCAATCAAAGGGTGGATATACAGACTCTGTCGAGAAAGAACTGTTTTCTACCAGATTTCGCGATTTTTTTGGACCAACCAAGAGATGATACAAATCGGCACTTTTATCAAACTGCTGGTTGCTGATGACCTGGACATCGCCAAAACGGATATCACCAATCATCGACGCTCCAGTTGCCAGGACATTTTTTCTCGCGTTGACTTCGACACCCGTTGCGGCAGAATCAATCAGAAACGCCGTTGCCTGATCTTCTACTTTAGCAAATACC
Organism: uncultured Sphingomonadales bacterium; assembly: GCA_937129355.1. Lineage (GTDB taxonomy): Bacteria > Pseudomonadota > Alphaproteobacteria > Sphingomonadales > Sphingomonadaceae > Sphingorhabdus_B. The sequence continues at coordinate 3,400 of CAKZNA010000048.1, forward strand.
AGAAACCAGTCAGCGATCTGAGCTCCTGCAGTCCATATTTTGTTGCCGGTCCTGCAATACCCTCCATCAAGTTTCGTAATCGTTTTCTGAGGAACTTTTTGTCAGAGGGTCC
>CAKZNA010000049.1 GCA_937129355.1 uncultured Sphingomonadales bacterium
ACCTCGTGCAGGTATTGAAGGGCGACGATGCGGCGGGCAATATCGGCATCGCCCATACCCGCTGGGCCACGCATGGCGCACCAACCACAAGCAATGCGCATCCGCATGCCACCGGCGAAGTCGCGCTGGTTCACAATGGCATTATCGAAAATTTCAAAACGCTACGCGATGAGCTGACGGAGCGCGGACGCAGCTTCGAAAGCGACACCGACACAGAAGTGGTCGCGCATCTGGTTTCAGAGCAGGTTGAAAATGGCAAGTCTCCGCAAGAAGCGGTGCAGGCCGTATTGCCGCAACTGCGCGGTGCATTCGCTCTCGCCATCGCTTTCCGCTCGCATCCCGACATGTTGATCGGTGCGCGGCTCGGTTCACCTCTTGTTGTTGGCTATGGCGAAGGTGAAACCTACTTGGGCAGCGACGCCCTCGCTCTTGCTCCGCTGACGCAAAAAATCGCCTATCTGGAAGAAGGCGACTGGGTCGTCGTCACCCGCGATGGCGCGGAAATTTATGACGAAAACAACAATAAAGTCGCCCGCGAAGTCACTGAATCCGGCGTGTCGGCAGCGACAATCGAAAAGGGCAATTATCGCCATTATATGCAGAAGGAAATCTTTGAGCAGCCCACCGTCGTTGCGCAAACATTGCAAAGCTATATCCGCCCGCTGGAACAGCAGGTCGCGCTGCCGCAAATGGATTTCGATTTGAGCGCGATCAAGCGCATCACCATCGTCGCCTGCGGCACATCCTATTATGCCGGCATGGTCGCGAAATATTGGTTTGAGACATTTGCCCGCGTGCCCGTCGATCTCGATTTCGCATCCGAATTCCGCTACCGCGAACCTGTGTTGGAAGACGGCGGACTGGCGTTGTTTATCTCGCAATCGGGTGAAACCGCCGATACGCTCGCCGCTCTCCGCCATGCCAAAGCGGAAGGCCAAAAAATCGCCGTTGTCGTTAATGTGCCGACCAGCAGCATGGCGCGCGAAGCAGACCTTCTGCTCCCCACACATGCTGGCCCGGAAATCGGCGTCGCATCGACCAAAGCCTTTTCCTGCCAGCTTGCCGTCCTTGCCGCCCTCGCCGCGCATCTCGCGGTGGTGAAAGGCGTGATGACCCGCGATGAAGAGCATGACATTGTCGAACATCTCACCGAAACACCCGCTGCGCTCAACGCTGCGCTCGCGCATGACGAAGATATCGCCGCGATGGCGCATCTGATCGCCCCGGCCCGCGATGTGCTGTATCTTGGTCGCGGCCCAGATTATCCGCTGGCTCTGGAAGGCGCGCTGAAGCTGAAAGAGATTAGCTATATCCATGCCGAAGGCTATGCGTCTGGCGAAATGAAACACGGGCCGATTGCGCTCATCGATGAAGCTGTCCCCGTGATCGTCCTCGCCCCGTCCGGGCCATTATTCGAGAAGACCGTCAGCAACATGCAAGAGGTCCGCGCACGCGGTGGAAAAATCGTGCTGATTTCGGATGCCGAAGGCCTCGCCGAAGCCGGAGAAGGCTGCATGGCGACCATCGAAATGCCGAAGGTTCACCCGCTCATCGCGCCGCTGGTTTATGCCGTGCCGGTGCAACTGCTCGCCTATCATGTGGCTTGCGAAAAGGGTACTGATGTCGACCAGCCGAGGAATTTGGCGAAGAGCGTTACGGTTGAATAACCAATGAAATTCGGCATCGTCGGCGCTGGTATTGGTGGCCTGACGGCGGCCATCGCGCTTCGTCAGGCGGGTCATGATGCCGAAATTTTCGAACAAGCCGATGCCATTGAACCGATGGGCGCGGCGCTCTCCATTTGGCCAAACGCAATATCGGCGCTGGACGAGATCGGGCTTGGCGATCAACTGCGCGCCATTGCCCAGCCAATCAATCATGTTGCGATTGCCGATTGGCAGGGCCGCGACCTTACCCGGTTTCAGGTCGATCACATCACGCCGGGTCAAACGGCATATTTGCCAACTCGGTCACAGCTGCAACATTTGCTCAAGGAAAATCTTGCCGCCACGCCCCTCAATTTGGGTCAAGAACTCGATCATATTGTGGAAGATGAAGACGGCGTTACGCTGCATTTCGATACAGGGTTGAACTACCGCTGCGACATTCTCATCGCGGCGGATGGTATCTGGTCTGACATTGCGGAAAATATGACGAAGGTGACGCCGAAATATGCCGGTTATGGCGGATTTCTTGCACTTACCGATCCCATCGCCGCGCATCCAACATCCATGTCCGGCACCGAATATTGGGGTGTTCGGGAACGGATAGGTGTTTTCGATTTGAAGGATGACAGAAAATACTGGTTCTATATGAAAACCGGACTGCGTCAGGATGATCTTTCCAAAATCACCGTTTCGGGCCTTGCCGACCGACTTTCAGATTGGCCGCCCGAAATTGCCGCTGCTCTTGCTGCTACCGACCAACAGGATTTGATTCCATTTATCGTCCATGCAAAGCCAAAGCCCAAGTTAATGGCCAAAAACCGCGTCATTCTGTTGGGAGATGCCGCGCATGCGATGGAACCGAACATGGGCCAAGGTGGCTGCCAAGCTATCGAAGATGCTGTGGTTCTTGGCCGGATAAGCCGCAATGCGACCGAACATGAACTTGCAGAATTTTATCAGGCCGCACGGTTAAAACGCGTGGGGAAATTTACCTCGCTTTCCAACCAAGGTAGCATTGCACCGCATCAGCTACCCGCGCCGCTCGTGAAACCCGCGCATGCAGCAATGCGCGTCATTTTTCCTGCCTTTGCAAACCGCCAAATGAAGAAGCTCTATACCTTTTGATTGGCTCTATTTGCAGGTCTCTGAAAAGATAGGTGGCAAAGCAGCAGTTGAGACTATTCCCGATTTCTGCAATTCTTCCATCCATGCGCGAAGTAGCAAAAAATCAGTTCACCCATTCTCACATCGTTTCCGGCGACAATGAAGTCGCGTTCAAATGCTCCGGCGACATCTCGAAATGGCCGTGGCTCGCGCTGCACCCCTTCGACCCTATCGTGGTGCAGACCATCAACTATTGGGCCTCGGTTGAAACCGGCGAGGCGCGCGGGACGTTTGATCCTACCAAATGGTCTGCGCTGGTACAAACCGAGTGGGAATGCGGCGCCGATGGCGCTGGACATGCCGTTCGCGGTGTTTCCGATGTTGTCGGGACGGAAGCTGAGCCGCGTTTCGAGCTGAAATTTTATGATGCGGGGGACGCGCTGGTATACCGGATGAGCGGGAAAGGTGTGGTCTTTCAAAACCGTGATTTTGAAGGCTGGCGCGCCAAGGCGAAGCAGCAGATCACTGCGCCCATGGAGGCTTCTGATTTTGACTATGC
>CAKZNA010000050.1 GCA_937129355.1 uncultured Sphingomonadales bacterium
CGGGCTGGCCTGGAAGGCTATAGCCCAGCACGCGGTGCGATACGCCTTCACAGCGCGCCACACCCGAAACCAGATCATGATGCCGTTCCATGCTATAGGGCGCGAAATAAGCAAACCAGCTTATCGAACCGGTCGGCACATATCGGATGGTGAGCGTGCCGCCGTCGGCGTCCGCATCATAGCTTGATGGCGCGCGCAGCCATTCGTCGCGATCTTCCGATACGGCTGCGTTATAATCATCCCAGCCGCCGGGATAAGCGCTGCCCGCAAGGTTGGTGATACGCAGCGTGATCTCCTCGCCGGGCGTCGATGCCACGCGGAAATGAAACCATTGGTAAAATTCGCTATCCTTATCCTTCTGGATAGATATTTTTGCGTTTGCGCCATCAATGGAATGGACGGTGATGTTGCCGCTATCAAATGCGGCGTTGATATCTTGAATGGTCATGGCGGTTTGTTACGCCGAGTTGTTGCAAAAATAAAGACCGCCTACTTCACCGTGATGGTCTCGCCATTCTCACCGGGGAAATTCGAAAATAATGCCTCGGCGAGTTTCGATGCTGCAATCCCGGGCTGTGCTGCGGGCGTGCCTTTGCCTGCTTCTTGTACCGCTTTGCCATCCCAAACGACGCTATTATCGCTTTTCTTACGAATACGCACCGCAAGCGAAGTGACCACGCGCGCTTTTGGCCCGCCGCCCAAATTGATGCCTAGCCCCACGCCAACGCCCGAACGATAGCCACCCGTACCGCCGCCCACGCCAACGGATACCGGCGAACGGCCAGAGATAATTTTATTGTTTATCTTCACGCGAATCTGCGTCACGTAATCCGCATCAGTTCCGGTTTTGGCTTTATAACCCACTCGCTGCATCTCGCGGCGCACTGCGGCGCTATAAGGTGAAAGGAACAATGCATCGGCATCACGCTCGGCCAAGCCATCCGCTGGTGCATCATCATCGGCATCAGCCAGTTCAATCACATAGGTCCCCGCGCCATAGCTAACGCCTTCCGCAACTTTGTTAAAACGCGTCACTTCAACCGGCCCGGTTGGCACCACACATGCGGATAATGACAATGTCGCAAATGCCGCTGCGACCAAGATAGCTTTTCTCACTGCGTTTCTCCTGATTTTCATGACACCCTAAACAAAGCCAGCCAAAGCCGCAATGATACTTGACTTTATAGGCCCTCCAACATAGATGCGCGCCTTCAAATGCGTAGCCAAAGGGCTCGCAGCAATTTTTAGTAAAGCGGGTTGTCCCATGAAAGTCGTAAACTCTTTGAAGTCCCTAAAGGGCCGTCACCGTGACAATCGCGTCATTCGCCGCCGTGGCCGCGTTTATGTGATCAACAAAACCAACGGCCGTTTCAAGGCGCGCCAAGGTTAATCACGAATGCCTGATTCGCGGCTGCGGATCAACAATTGCAAACCCGCCCCGAGATAATCGCGGGCGGTTTTTTGCGTTTGGGGAACAAAATTGGTCAAAAATGTCATTTTCGATTTTGGCGGGGTGCTGCTGGATTGGGATTTGCGATATTTATTTGCAAAGCTGATCGACGACCCGCAGGAGCTGGACTGGTTCTTGGCCAACGTCATCACCAAAGAATGGCACTTTAACGCGGATAAGGGCACCGCGCTGACGGAAATGGTCGCGGCGCGATGTTCCGAATTTCCCGATCATACGCACTTGATTGAGGCTTATGCCGCGCGCTTTAACGAAACAATCCCCGGCACTATCGCTGGCACCCCGGAAATTATAACTGAGCTAGCCGCCCGCAACGTCCCGCTATTCGGCATTACCAATTTTGGCAGCGAGTTTTTTGCAGGATATCGCCCGGCCCAGCCGCTATTTACGCATTTTCAGGATATTGTGGTTTCTGGCGATGAGAAACTGCACAAGCCCGAACCCGCCATTTACGCGCTCGCCATGCGGCGCTTCGGTATTGCACCTGCCAGTGCGATTTTCGTCGATGACAATTTGGCCAATGTCGAAAGCGCCCGCGAATTTGGCTTGAATACGCATCATTTTACAGCGGCAAACAGTTTGCGAAGCGAATTGACCCGACTTGGCCTGCTTGGCTGACAAAAAACCTCACGCCAAAGCCTTTCAATCCGCCGCCGACTATGCTTAAGCGCTTAGCTAAATTCCGACTCTCCCTCTTTTCCTTAGAAGGACATTTACTTCCATGAATATCCATGAATATCAGGCCAAAGAATTACTCGCAAAACATGGCGTTGCAGTACCCAAAGGCATTGCCGCCATGTCCGTTGAAGAAGCCGTTGCGGCTGCCAAGGAACTTCCCGGACCGCTCTATGTTGTGAAATCACAGATTCACGCCGGCGGACGCGGTAAGGGCAAGTTCAAGGAACTCGGCCCCGATGCAAAGGGCGGTGTTCGTCTCGCGTTCAACCTCGACGAAGTTGAATCGCATGCAACCGATATGCTCGGCAATACGCTGGTCACCATTCAAACGGGAGAAGCTGGCAAGCAGGTGAACCGCCTCTACATTACCGATGGCGCGGATATCAAAAACGAATTTTACCTCGCGCTCCTCGTGGACCGCGCGACCAGCAAGGTCGCTGTTGTTGCCTCAACCGAGGGCGGCATGGATATTGAGGATGTGGCGCATAATACGCCGGAGAAAATCCACACTATCACAATCGATCCCGCAACCGGCCTGATGCCGCATCATGGCCGCAGCGTTGCCGCCGCGCTTGATCTGTCGGGTGATCTGGCAAAACAAGCCGCCAAGGTGCTCGCTGGATTGTATAAAGCATTTCAGGCGACCGATGCAGAGCAGATCGAGATCAACCCGCTGGCCATTTGCGAAGGCAAGGATGGCGATGAGCTTCTGGTTCTCGACGCGAAAGTCGCTTTCGATGGCAATGCAATGTTCCGCCACAAAGATCTGATGGAACTGCGCGATTTGACCGAAGAAGACCCGGCCGAAGTTGAAGCATCAAAATATGACCTCGCTTATATCAAGCTCGATGGCAATATTGGCTGCATGGTCAATGGCGCGGGCCTCGCGATGGCGACGATGGACATCATCAAATTGAACGGCGAATTCCCTGCCAACTTCCTCGACGTAGGCGGCGGTGCGACAACCGAAAAAGTGACCGCGGCGTTTAAAATCATCCTCGGCGACCCTGCCGTGAAGGGCATATTGGTCAACATCTTTGGCGGCATTATGAAATGCGACATTATCGCCGATGGTATCGTCGCGGCTGCAAAAGAGGTGAATTTGAGCGTGCCTTTGGTGGTCCGCCTTGAAGGCACCAATGTGCAGGCCGGTAAAGATATCCTGGCGAATAGCGGCTTGCCCATCGTTTCAGCCAACGACCTTGGCGATGCTGCGCAGAAAATTGTCGCGGAAGTTCGCGCAGCAGCTTGACGTTGCGCCTCTCCATCAAGGAGAGGAAGGCGCACTTGACGTTCACGTAAACGTCAAGTAGAAGTTTGGAAAGTTTGTAGTGAAGGAAAGAACATGAAAATCCTCGTCCCCGTCAAACGGGTTATCGACTATAATGTGAAGCCGCGCGTGAAGCCGGACGGCAGCGGCGTTGATCTCGCCAATGTTAAAATGAGCATGAACCCATTTGATGAGATTGCAGTCGAAGAAGCGATCCGTTTGAAAGAAGCTGGCACAGCAACCGAAATCGTCGCCGTATCGATTGGCCCTGACAAAGCGCAGGAAACACTCCGTACCGCGCTCGCGATGGGCGCTGACCGTGCGATCCTGATTACAGCAGAAGATGTCGAGCCGCTCGGTGTTGCGAAATTGCTCGCCAAAGTGGTTGAGGAAGAAAGCCCAGAGCTGGTTATCCTTGGCAAGCAAGCGATCGATGATGACAGCAATCAGGTTGGCCAGATGCTCGGCGCGCTCACCGGACGCCCGCAAGGCACCTTTGCTTCCAAAGTTGAAGTTAGCGGAGACAGCGTGAATGTGACCCGCGAAGTTGATGGCGGCCTTGAAACGGTTAGCCTTAAAACGCCAGCGATCATCACCACCGACCTTCGTTTGAATGAGCCGCGCTACGCATCGCTGCCAAATATCATGAAAGCGAAAAGCAAACCGATGGATAACAAGACACCGGAAGATTACGGCGTTGATGTTAGCCCGCGTCTGGAAACGACAAATGTATCCGAACCGCCTGTACGTCAGGCCGGTATCAAGGTTGAAGATGTCGATGCGCTGGTCGCGAAGCTTAAAGAAATGGGAGTCGCCTAATGAAGACGCTCGTATATGTAGAACATGACAATGCCGAAATGAAGGACGCAACGCTGGCCGTCGTTACAGCAGCGGCTCAGCTTGGCGAAGTCCATGCGCTTGTGGCCGGTTCCGGTTGCGGCGCGGTTGGCGAACAAGCTGCCAAAGTTGCAGGTGTCACCACCGTCCATGTCGCCGATGATGCGGCCTATGCAAACCAGCTGGCCGAAAATGTTGCGCCATTGGTGGCCAGCCTGATGGAAAGCCATGACGCATTCCTCGCGCCCGCCACATCGCATGGTAAGAATATCGCGCCGCGCGTTGCCGCCTTGCTCGACGTGATGCAGATTTCGGACATCCTTTCGGTAGAAAACGCCGATACATTCACGCGTCCCATCTATGCGGGTAACGCGATAGCAACGGTAAAATCATCCGATGCCAAGAAGGTTATCACTGTACGCGGAACGGCTTTTGATAAAGCGGCCGCTGAAGGCGGATCGGGCACTGTCGAGGCCGTATCGGGTGCTGGCGATGCAGGACTATCGTCTTTCGTTGGGTCGGAAATCGCCGAACAGGAACGTCCCGAGCTCACCTCTGCCAAGATTATCGTATCTGGCGGTCGCGCGTTGAAAGACGGACCTACATTCGAATCCACCATCTTCCCGCTAGCTGACAAGCTTGGCGCAGGCGTTGGCGCATCTCGCGCGGCGGTTGATGCAGGTTATGTCCCCAACGACTATCAGGTTGGGCAGACTGGCAAGATCGTTGCTCCGGAAGTTTATATCGCCATCGGTATTTCCGGCGCGATCCAGCATCTGGCAGGTATGAAAGATTCCAAAACAATCATCGCGATCAACAAGGATGAAGACGCACCTATTTTCCAGGTTGCTGATATCGGCCTTGTTGCGGATCTATTTAACGCAGTGCCGGAGCTTAC
>CAKZNA010000051.1 GCA_937129355.1 uncultured Sphingomonadales bacterium
TCATCGCAAATAACGTTGGACGACATTCAACCGGTCGCTCAAACTGGTTTCAAATCGGTTATTTGTAACCGGCCCGACGATGAAGAGGGCGAGCATCCGCGCTCGGCAGCAGTTTCAGTCGCAGCAAAGGAGGCGGGTCTTCAATTCGCCTATGTTCCGGCCGTATCGGGAAACATCACCGCTCAGAACGTCGATGAAATGAGCAAGGCTCTTGCAGAGCTTCCCAAGCCCATATTCGCCTATTGTCGGTCAGGCGCGCGATCGACGAAATTGACTGAGATGGCGGAAGAGCAAACTACCGTGAAATCCGCCCCAGCTGAGAGCGCTGACCGCTATGACGTGGTCATTGTCGGCGGTGGATCTGCAGGAATTGCAACCGCCGCCAGCATGCTCAAGCGCAACAAGAAAATCTCGCTGGCGATTATCGACCCTGCCGAAGATCATTTTTATCAACCCGGCTGGACAATGGTTGGCGGTGGTGCATTTTCTCCCGAATTCACACGCCGCATGGAAAAAGACTTAATCCCTGATCGGGCTCAGTGGGTCCAATCTGCGGTCACGACATTTGACCCTGAAGACAACATCGTCCTGACTGCAGATGGTCAGCAAATCGGATATGATGTTCTAATTGTCTGTCCAGGCATCAAACTTGATTGGGAACAGATTGAGGGCCTTCCCGAAGCATTGGGCAAAAATGGAGTAACGTCTAATTATCGCTATGACCTTGCGCCCTATACATATCGACTGGTGAAAGAAATGAAGAATGGGCGAGCGTTGTTCACACAACCGCCGATGCCGATAAAATGCGCCGGAGCCCCGCAAAAATCAATGTATCTCTCCTGCAGCAAATGGGAGAAGGAAGGCGTGTTGGGCAATATCGATGTTCAGTTCCACAATACTGGAGCGGTGCTGTTCGGAGTGAAGGAATATGTCCCTGCGCTGATGGAATATGTCGAGAGATATAACGCACATCTCAATTTTGAATCCAAACTGGTTGCTGTGGACGGTGAGGCCAAAATCGCCACGTTTGAGCAAACGGATGGCGTCAAAACGAAGCGCGTCGAGGAAACCTTCGACATGATCCATGTTGTCCCGCCTCAAGTGGCTCCTGATTTCATACGCTCCAGCCCGCTGGCAGCGGAAAGCGGGTTTGTTGACGTTGATCAAGCAACACTCCGCCATACCAAGTATGCCAATATATTCGGATTGGGTGATGCATGCAGCGCACCAAATGCGAAGACGATGGCGGCTGTGCGAAAGCAGGCTCCCGTCGTCGCGGTCAATGCTCTCGCGGCGCTGGAAGGCAAACCGCCCGTCGCCGATTATGATGGCTATGGCAGTTGCCCGCTGACCGTCGAGCGCGGCAAAATCATCCTTGCCGAATTTGGCTATGGCGGAAAGCTGCTGCCTAGTTTCCCCAACTGGCTGATTGATGGCACGCGGCCTTCACGTTTGTCTTGGCTGCTGAAAGATACCATTCTTCCGCCAATTTATTGGCACGGCATGCTCAAAGGGCGCGAGTGGATGGTCAAGCCTCATCGCATTGGCGCTGATTGATTGCTCCCATGAAACTCTCCCGCTATTTGCCGATCCTTGATTGGGGCAGCCGCTATAACAGCACGACGCTGACCAATGATGGCGTCGCGGCAATTATTGTGACGATCATGTTGATCCCGCAAAGTCTGGCCTATGCGATGCTGGCCGGACTGCCGCCCGAGATCGGGCTTTATGCGTCGATTTTGCCCCTGATAGGGTATGCAATTTTCGGGACGAGCCGGACGTTGGCGGTTGGGCCGGTTGCCGTGGTTTCACTCATGACTTTGACCGCCGCAAGCGCCATTGCCGCTCCGGGTAGCCCGGAGTTTATTGCGGCGGCCCTGATATTGGCTTTGCTATCCGGCATATTCCTTTTGCTGATGGGTATATTGAAACTGGGATTTCTCGCCAATCTGCTTTCCCATCCGGTGGTTTCGGGGTTTATCACGGCTAGCGGCATCATTATCGCAACCAGCCAATTAAAATCGATATTCGGCATCAAAGCCAGCGGTGCGGCCATGCCGGAATTGATTTCCAGCATTGCTGAAACCATCGGTACTATCAATATACCGACGCTGATCATCGGCATCAGCGCGACCGCCTTTTTATTCTGGGTTCGCAAAGGCTTGAAGCCACTTCTAGTTCGTCTGGGCTTGCCGGCTAGGCCAGCGGAATTAATTGCAAAGGCAGGTCCTATCGGCGCGGTCGCGGTTTCCACCATTGCAACCATCATATTCGAACTGGAGGCCAAAGGCGTTAAAGTAGTCGGCGATATCCCACAAAGCCTGCCACCCTTTTCTATTCCATTGATTGATATGCAGCTATGGCAAACACTTGCCATCCCAGCGCTCCTCCTAAGCATTATCGGCTTTGTAGAATCCGTCTCGGTCGGGCAAACATTGGCGGCGAAGCGGCGCCAGCGTATCGACCCAGATCAGGAACTGGTAGGACTTGGTGCCGCTAATATCTCGGCGGCATTTTCCGGCGGCTATCCCGTCACTGGTGGATTTGCGCGGTCAGTCGTAAATTTCGACGCAGGCGCAGAGACTCCTGCAGCAGGAGCATTCACCGCAATTGGCATAGCAATCGCAGCTTTGTTTCTCACACCGCTGCTGGCTTCTTTACCTATCGCGACGCTAGCCGCGACGATCATCGTGGCTGTGCTCAGTCTGGTCGATCTAAAAACACCACGCGAGATTTGGCGCTATTCCAAGATGGATTTCGCAGCAATGGCAGCAACGATTGGCATTACCTTGCTGGCAGGCGTCGAACCCGGAGTTATTGCAGGCGTCGGCCTAAGTCTCGCCCTGTTCCTATGGCGCAGTTCGCGGCCGCATGCAGCGATTGTAGGGCGCGTTCCGGAAACCGAGCATTTTCGTAATGTGAACCGCCACAAGGTTTTTACCGATCCCCGCATCCTTACCATCCGTATCGATGAAAGCCTGACTTATTTAAACGCGCGCTGGCTGGAAGAGTTTGTTCTCGAACAAGTCGCCGAGCAAAAGACTGTTCGGCACGTTATCCTGATGTGCTCTGCCGTAAACGCGATTGACGCATCTGCTCTGGAAAGTATCGAAGCGATCAACCACCGGCTAGAAGATGGCGGCATTTCGCTCCATCTTTCCGAAGTCAAAGGCCCGGTGATGGACAGGCTGGAACGTTCGCATTTTCTCGACGATTTATCGGGAAAGGTTTTCCTTTCGCAAGACAAGGCCTTCGCTTCGCTCATCGTAATGGCTGACGCACAGGATAGGTCAAACGGACCGTCCGATCCCGATCTTGCCAGAGGAATGATCTGATGCAGCAACCTAACAATTTCTCAAAACTAAGGAGTAAATTATGCTTAGAATTCGTCAAAATATCGGCAAGCTATTTGCAGCCTTTGTCGGAATATTAGCCATGACCGCATGCTCATCTTCATCGCAAGCTGCTGCCAAGCAGGATAGTGAAGCGCTCTCGGTCGCACTCGATGACGAATATCGCGCAGAAGCGATTTATGCAGCGATCATCAAAAAATTCGGAGACGTCCGCCCCTTCATCAATATTATTGAAGCCGAACGCCGCCATTCCTCCCGCGTGAAAGAGGATATGGACCGGATCGGGTTGAGCTATGCAGATAAAAACCCATATCTCGGCAAAATAGATGCGCCTGCTTCGCTGCTTGATGCCTGCCGCCGAGGTGTGACCGCTGAACAGGAAAATATCGCGCTATATGATCGGCTGCTGCCGAGCATCAAGGACACCCAAATCCGCGATACATTGACCGCGCTGCAATGGGCTTCGCGAGAGCGCCATCTTTCGGCCTTCGAACGCTGCGTTGCACGCGGTGGCACAATGGGCGGGGGCGGGGACCGTGGCGGCGGTCACGGCAAACGCAACTAAAGAGTTTTCAATTTCAACACAGAAAGGAACTATAAAATGTCTCTACATATCGGCGATATAGCCCCCGATTTCACGGTAGATAGCCAAGTTGGCGAAATCAGCTTCCATGAATGGGCCGGTGACAGCTGGGTCTTTTTCTTCAGTCACCCCGCTGACTTCACTCCTGTTTGCACAACCGAAATGGGCCGGACTGCGCAATTGGCAGGCGAGTTTGAAAAGCGCAATACAAAGCCGCTAGGTCTATCCACCGATACAGCCGACGAACATCGCAAATGGATTGCCGATGTCAATGATACGCAAAATACCGACCTGCAATTTCCCATTGTCGCTGATGCGGATTTAGAAATCTCCAAACTATATGACATGATTCATCCAGACGAGAGTGAAACAGCTGCGGTTAGGTCGGTTTTCATTATCGGTCCGAACAAGAAAATTCGGCTAACAATGACCTATCCGATGAGTGTGGGGCGAAATTTCGATGAGATTTTGCGGGTGATTGATGCCTTGCAACTCAGTGATGCCAAAAGGATTGCCACACCTGCCGATTGGAAGCCGGGTAAAGAAGTGATCATTCCACCGTCTATTAGCGATGATGAAGCAAGACCCCTGTTCCCGCAGGGCTGGACCACGCTTCGCCCTTATCTCCGGACTGTCAAAATCGACTAGATGTCATAAAATGAGATAGAAAAGGAGACAGTCGATGTTGTCCAGAATTGAACAAATATTGGAACCCAGCGAAGGTTCGAAGGACGTCGTCAGCCTGCTTTTCCGTGTAACGACCAGCCTAATATTTATCGTTGGCGGAATGGGTCATTTCAGGGAACATCAGATGATGCTGGATCGGATGGAAAAATCCCCTTGGTTGGAAACGGTTACTATCATTGGTGATCCATCCATATTGCTTTTGTTGTCGGGCCTTGCTTTTGTTGTCGCGGGTATCACGCTGGCATTGGGTTGGATGACCAGAAGTTCTGCATTGGTGCTATTTCTGACGCTCGTTCCAATCACAATTGCAATTCATGTCGTTCCTGACAAATCGCATGTTGG
>CAKZNA010000052.1 GCA_937129355.1 uncultured Sphingomonadales bacterium
CATAGAGATATGTTTCGACTAAGCCCAGCAACCAAGTTGACGGCGCATCAAATGAAAACCCTGGAAGCCAATCCTCCCATGCACCGTGCATATGCAAATTCGCGGGCGCTATCATTCCCCAAATCATGCAAATGGCAAAACTCACCGCCAAGAAAATTGAGGCAGCATTTCCTACGCTTTTTATTCTCATATCAAATTCCTCTTGTTAAATACCCTATGGGGGTATATAGAGCGAGTCATGATGAAAAGCAATATCTCTCTTTCCCGCCGCCAAATGATAGGCAGTCTGGCGGCCCTCTCCGCGACAAGCGGCTTATCCATGCCCGCTTGGTCCAAGGGCAAAATGAGCCATTCTAATCATGGTGCCTTTAAACAGGGTTCGGAAGTTCTCACAGGACCAATGGTGCATTTGAATGTTGGTGAGGGCAGTTTCAGCACATCTGGACGGGTCGGGCATGCAATCGGACTAAATGGCTCTATCCCCGGCCTGCTCATTCGGTTGCAGGAAGGCACAAAAGCTAAGTTGATGGTTCATAATATGCTGAAAGAAGATAGCTCGGTTCATTGGCATGGCCTGCTTCTTCCATTTCAGTTTGATGGCGTTCCCGGCCTTAGCTTCCCCGGCATTAAACCGGGCGGTCAATTCACGGCTAAATTTGATGTCCGCCAGTCCGGCACATATTGGTATCACAGCCATTCAGGATTGCAGGAACAGTCCGGGCATTATGGTCCGATCATCATTGACCCTGAAGGCAAAGACCCAGTTGAGTATGACCGTGAGCATGTGATCCTGCTTTCCGAATTTACGCCCATGCACCCGCACAAGATAATGAAGAGGCTGAAAGTAGCCGAGGGTTATTTCAACCGGCAAAAGACGGCCACTTTTGATGATTATGACATGAGCGGCGAAGAACGGCTAATGTGGGGGCGGATGCGGATGATGCCAACCGACATCGCCGATGTGTCTGCACCAGCCTATACTTACATGATCAACGGTCATAGTGCAGCGGACGGGTTGGAGCTTCCATATGAGCCGGGCGAACGTATACGGCTGCGCTTCATCAATGGCAGCGCGATGACATTCTTCAACATCCGCATACCGGGTTTGCCTCTAACCATCGTGCAGGCTGATGGACAGAATGTGCAGCCCACAGAAGTCGATGAGTTTCAAATCGGCATTGCTGAAACCTATGATGTGATTGTGACGCCGAAGAAGAGCGGAGCGTTTGCTCTGGTGGCAGAGAGCATGGACCGTTCCGGAATGGCGCAAGCCACGCTGACATCCCAAACCGGACAGCGCGCCAATTTCCCAGAGCTACGTGACCCGCCCCTGCTTTCCATGGTCGATATGGGACATGGCGGAATGATGGAAGGCGGGCATGATGGTCATGGTGGGGGCGGTCATTCCGGCCATGGAGCCATGGATGCAAAGCCAATGGACCACAGCAAAATGGATCATTCCAAAATGAACCATGGAGCTATGGAAAAACCGGAGCCTGCGGCGATGGATCATGACATGCGCGGAATGAAGATGCGGGACACTTCACGATTACCCGATACTGTCGAGGTTGGACCCGGCATTGATATGGTCGCTATGAACCCGCAAGATCGCATGGGTTATCCGGGGCTAGGTTTGAACAATGTGCCGCACCGGGTTCTCAACTATAAAATGCTCAGGTCGCTCGAAATGGACCATGATAGGCGTCCGCCGGATCGCGAGATGGAACTACATCTCACGGGCAATATGGAACGCTATATGTGGTCGTTCGATGGCAAGAAATATAGCTCTGTCAAAGACAATCCAATCCGCTTTGCCTACAATGAACGCGTCCGGGTGAAATTGGTGAATGATACGATGATGGCGCATCCAATCCATTTGCACGGAGTTTTCTTTGAACTGGTCAACGGTCAAGGTCACCATCAACCCAAAAAGCATACAGTCATAGTGCAACCTGGCAGCACCGCCACATTTGATGTCACGACCGATGAACCGGGCGATTGGGCATTCCATTGTCATCTGCTTTACCACATGCACGCAGGCATGATGCAGACAGTCAGCGTCGCCTTTCCGGAAGACGTAAGATGAAGCGCATCCTCTCCTTCGCCGCAATATGCGCGCTTTCATCGCCCGTTTTGGCACAGGAAGACCATAGCCAGATGGATCATTCAAAAATGGACCATGGTGAAAAAGAGCAGGTTGATCATTCTGACCACGGCGTGCCGCCGAAACCTAGCAAGCCACCTGAAAGCGCAGGTTCCGGACCTCCCAATGCAGCGGATAGTATCTGGGGTAAGGAAGCCATGCAGCCATCACGCGATGCACTCTACAATGAGCATGGCAATATGAAGCTATTCTGGTTTCAGGGAGACAGGCTTGAACACCGCGCCCGCGATGGCAAAGATGGTTATTTGTGGGATGTCCAAGGCTACTATGGCGGGGATCGCGACAAACTCTGGTTCAAAAGTGAAGGTGAAGGCAGCTTTGGCGAAGAGATAGAGCAAGCTGAAGTGCAGGCTCTTTGGAGCCATGCGATTGGTCCGTTCTTTGACCTTCAAGCTGGCATTCGTCAGGATTTTCATGGACCGGACCGGACGCACCTTGTTGTCGGCGCTCAAGGTGTAGCTCCCTATTTTCTGGAAATAGACGTGGCGACATTCCTCTCCAACAAAGGCGATCTAACTGCGCGCATTGAAGGTGAGTATGACCAACGCCTAACGCAGAAACTGATCTTGCAACCACGCGCAGAAATCAATCTATCTGCGCAGGATATTCCAGAATTGGAAATTGGTTCCGGCATCGACAGTATAGAGGCCGGGATACGGCTGCGTTACGAAATCACTCCAGAATTTGGGCCTTATGTTGGCATTGAACAGGAATGGAAACTAGGCGGCAGCCGTGATTTTGCGATTGCCGATGGCGAAGACGCCAGTGTCACCAATTATGTGGTTGGAGTTAGGGTCTGGTTTTAAGGAATAATGATATGGATGATCAAACAACAGCCTGTCACAGCGAAACACATGGCCATTCTGGACATGGTTCCAACCCTTTCACGACATCGGCAAAGGCAACGCTGCACTGCCTGACGGGCTGTGTAATCGGAGAAGTAGCCGGACTTATCATCGCCATGGCATTGGGATTGGGAGTTTGGCCAACGATCATATTGGCAACTTCACTGGCCTATTTATCTGGCTTTACCCTTGGATTGCTGCCCGTCATGCGCGACCATGGCAAAAATTTCATGCAAGCCTTGAAGCTGATTTGGCTTGGTGAGGTTATCTCAATCGGTGTGATGGAAATCGCGATGAATGCTACCGACTATTATATGGGCGGTATGACAGCAGGAAGCCTGTTAGCATCGCAATTCTGGATTGCGATGATGGTGGCCATTCCAACAGGATTTGTTGCCGCGTGGCCTGTTAACTGGTGGTTATTGAGCCGAGATTTGAAGGCCTGTCATTGAATTTCTAGTGTCCGCTATCGGGATGATGCAGACATAACTCCAAACCAATTAATTCCCGTCCTTCACCCCAAATTTACCCATTTCTGCCATAGATGCGCGTATGAATCGTAACGCTAAATCCCGTTTTCTCGCCGCTGCTTTGGCGCTGTCGCTTGGCGCGTCGCTGGGCGGGTGTTCCTCGCAGGGCGCGTCTAGCTATGCGCAGGCCGAGGCGGCGTTTGAGCGGCATCATTATCGCACGGCGCGTATCCATCTGGCCAATTTGATTGCCGAAGGGGCGGCGGATGCGGAGACGCATTTGTTATATGCTCGGTTGATGCTGGAAATGGGTGACGGGATTTCTGCCCAATCCGCGATCTCGCGGGTTCCGGATAAAGAACTGGATGGTGCCGCGCGCAGCGAGATGATGGCGCATGCCCATATTTTACAAGGTGACCCGGATCAGGCGGCGGCGTTGATGGAGCAGATTGATGCGGGCTCGCTATCGGAGCAAGGCGTGCGCATGCTCGTTTGGGCGCATTGGGATTTGGACACGCTGGAGGATAATGCGGATATACTGGCTGCGGGCCTTAAGAAATATCCGAAATCTGCGCATTTGCATGCCTTTGCGGGTGATCTCGCGATTGCGCAGGGGAATTGGTCACTGGCCAGCGAACATGCGGCGCAGGCGATGGCCGCTGACCCCAAGAATTTTGAAGGGCTGCTGCTCAATGGGCGGGTGGCGATATTTAATGGCGATTTGAAAGCGGCGCGCGCGCATTATGCTGCGGCGTCGGCGGCCTATCCCGATCATGCGCTGCCCATTGCGAATATGGCGGGGCTGGACCTTGATATGGGCAATGCGAAATCCGCGGCGAAGGTTTTGAAAGCGGGAATGGGCAAACATCCGCATTTCCCCTTCATGCTGTTTCAAAAGGCGCGGCTGGATTATAAAAATGGCGACTTTGCAGAGGCCCGGTTGGCGCTAGAGGAAGCCAAGCCATCTTATCAGAATTACGCGCCGCTCGGGCTATTATCGGCGAAGGTTGAGGAAAAGCTGGGCAACCGCGCGACAGCGCTGCGAGAGCTTGACCGGGTGAATGCGATTGACCCGGGTAATGCAGAGGCGCGGGCGTTGGCCGCGAAGCTCAGCGGAGCTTAATTTGCGGCGCGCAAGCTCTGCGCTTCCAATCGCGGCAAAGCACGGCTAAGTGCTGCATCATGAAATCACTCCTTCTCGTAATGGCCGGCGGCGGCGTGGGTGCGGGCCTGCGCTATCTGCTCGGGCGGGCGCTATCGCATCAGGGTGCGGCGGCTGGCTTGCCGTGGGGTACATTTGCGGCGAATGTGCTTGGCGGGCTGGCGATGGGATTGCTCGTCGGCTGGCTTGCGGCGCGTTCGGCGGGCGATAGCGATTTGCGGTTGCTGCTGGGCGTCGGCTTGCTCGGCGGCTTTACGACTTTCAGCGCGTTTAGCCTTGAAATGGCATTGATGATCGAACGCGGGCAGGCCGCATTGGCAGTTGGATACGCGGCGGCGTCCGTAGTGCTCGCATTGCTGGCGCTGTTCGCAGGGCTCTGGATTTCGCGGGGTGTCTTCGCATGACCGGCAAAACCCATGACGTGCGGCAATTTAATGTCGGTTTGGATGATGACGGCATCCGGCTGGATCGCTGGTTCAAACGGCATATGCAGGACACGCCCTTCGCTCTGGTCAGCCGCTGGGCGCGGACGGGGCAATTGCGCGTCGATGGCAAGCGTGCGGCGGTTTCGGACCGGATAGCCACTGGCCAAACGATCCGCGTACCGCCGGTGACAGAGGATGCGATTAAGAAGAAAACCGCGCGGCGGCGGGTGGAGTTATCGCCGGAAGAGGTCGAATTTGCACGCGGGCTGGTGATCCACCGAGACCGGGCTGCGCTTGTGCTCAACAAACCGCCGGGTCTCGCGACGCAGGGCGGCACGAAAATGACGCAGCATATTGACGGGTTGCTCGATGCATATCCAGAGGAAGATGACGAACCGCGGCCGCGGCTGGTCCACCGGCTGGATAAGGATACATCGGGCGCGTTGCTAATCGCGCGTTCGCCTGGAAGTGCCGCTTATTTCTCAAAGCATTTTTCGGGACGTAGCGCGCGCAAGACATATTGGGCATTGGTGATCGGCGTTCCCAAAGAAAAAGATGCCGTTATCGACCTGCCGCTGGCCAAGCAACCCGGAACGGGCGGTGAGAAAATGTATGTCGATCCCGTTGAGGGGCAGCCATCCAAGTCGCGATACCGTATTATCGAAAGCGCGGGAGATCGCTGCGCCTGGGTTGAGCTAACCCCCTTTACCGGACGCACCCACCAATTGCGCGTGCATATGGCGGCAATCGGGCACCCAATCGTGGGTGACGGGAAATATGGCGGGAAGGACGCATTTCTGACTGGTAGCATTAGCCGGAAGATGCATCTGCACGCACGGCGCCTGCGCATTGGCCATCCTGACGGCGGCAAGATCAATGTGCGCGCAGAGCCGCCCGAGCATTTCCGCGAAAGCCTTGAGATGCTGGGGTTTGATCCAGATGCTGGTGATCTGCCGGACGATGAGAAGCGTCCGCCGATGACGAAAGCAAAGGCGAAACAAGTCGCGCGCGGTCATTCAAAACAAATGCGCAAAGAGCGTCGCGGTGAGCGACGCGGACGCGCGGAAGCCAAAGCCGAAAGAACCGGCAAAGGCGGCAAGAATAGCAAGGCGGGTGCAAAGGCCGGAAAAGCTAAGCGCCATCCGCCAAAAGACAATAAACCGGTTCATAAAAAAACCGCTGGGCAACCGCGCAAACGCAAGAAGAAATTTAGAGAATAACCCATGCATCCTGATCCAGCATTCCGGACAAAATTGAACGCAGCTGACGAACGGCTTATGCTGGAATCGCTGGTTCGGGAGATCGGTTTTGGCATGATTTTTTTCACAACGCCTGACGGTCCGCGCGTGGCTCATGTGGCGCTGTTCAGCACAGGTGATGGCGCGGTGCAGTTTCATTTGGCGAATAGTAACGCATTGACGCGGCATCTGGCAGGCGAGAACGCGCTTTTGGTTGTCAACGGGCCTGATAGTTACGTCAGCCCGGATTGGTACGAAGTGGAAGATCAAGTGCCGACATGGGATTATGTCAGTGTCGAATTGGAAGGCCCCGTGCGGAAGATGGAGGGCAACGGGCTGGCGGTATTGCTGGATGATCTTGCGCGCGAGAATGAAGCACGGCTTGCGCCCAAGGAACCATGGACGCGCGGCAAAATGGATGAAAGCACGTTTGACAAAATGCTTGGCGCGATCACCGGGTTCGAGATGGAAGTGAAGGCTTGGAGGCCAACGCTCAAACTGTCACAGAATAAACCGAAAGAAGTGCGCGAGCGCGTCGCAGTGCAGCTAGAAGCGCAGGGTAAGCGCGCCATGGCCCATATGATCCGCGAATGGGGCGGGTGATGGCCGCAAAGCTGGCTCTTTTCGATTGCGACGGCACGCTGGTTGATAGCCAGGCCAATATCTGCATGGCAATGGAGCATGCGTTTGAAAGTGCATCGCTTGCCCCGCCGCCGCGAAGCGACATTCGCCGAATTGTTGGTCTCAGCGTGTTTGAGGCGGTTTCGCATTTGCTTCCTGACGCTGATGAAGCAAAGCGGCGGCAATTGGGGGAGGGCTATAAGCAAGCCTTTTTCGATCTGCGCGGACAGGGACTTGTCGAAGAACCCTTGTTTGACGGAATGAAAGAGATGCTTATTGAGCTGCATAGTGATGGCTGGCTGCTGGGCGTCGCCACCGGAAAGTCGGACCGCGGCCTTAACAAATGCCTCGATCATCACAACATTATCGATAAATTCGTGACGCTACAAACCGCAGACCGTCACCCTTCAAAACCGCATCCATCGATGATTTTTGAGGCAATGGAGGATGCAGGCTGTGATGCAGAAAATACCATCATGATCGGCGATACCACCTATGATATCGAAATGGGCCGCGCGGCGGGATGCAAGACAGTCGCGGTCGCATGGGGGTATCATACCGTAGGCGAAATGCAGTCTGTTGGCGCAAATGCGGTCGCCGAAACGATGGCTGAATTGAAAGTGATTTTAGGAGAAGAGGTATGACGCCCGATGAGAAAGAAGAGCAAGCCAAAGGGCGCTTCGTTGTCCTGAACGTGATGCGCCTGATGGCGCTGGTCATGATCTTGTTCGGGATCGCCAATGCGCTTGGAAGGCTTCTTCCAGAATTTACGCCTTGGCTTGGTTATGTCTTTATTGCGCTGGGCATGTTTGAGTTTTTTTTCCTGCCCAATATCGTCAGCAAAGGCTGGCGCAGCAAAGATGATGAAAGCCTGATGTGAAAAGGTTTTGGAAAGATGTGACGGTCGAGCAGAGGGGTGAATATTATTCGATCCTGCTAGATGAGCGCGATGTAAAGACACCTATGCGTGCGGAACTTGTTCTACCAAACGCAAAATTGGCAGAGGCGGTCGCGCAGGAATGGCGCGATGTCGGAGAGAAGATTGATCCCGCTGCCATGCCGATAACCGGTTTCGCCAATGCTGCCCTCGACCGCGTTGCCCCCGACCGACAAAGTTTCATTGATGCTGTCGCTGCCTTTGGGGAAAGCGATTTATTTTGTTACCGCGCAGAAAACCCGCAAAAATTGGTTGATCGGCAGGAGGTATCCTGGGGCAAATGGCTTAAATGGGCCGAACAAAAATATTCGCTTAAGTTTGCTGTTGTGAGCGGAATTATTCACAAGCCGCAACCTGAACCGACTTTGGCAGCTCTGAAAGAGGCTGTGGCGGATATGAGCGATCATCAATTGGCCGCTGCATCAAAGCTCACACATTTGACGGGATCTTTGGTGGCGGTGCTTGCATTGGCGGAAGGCGAGGTCGGTGCTGAAACGCTGTGGCCCGACCTGATCCTCGATGAGCTATGGCAGGAGGAGCAATGGGGCGCTGATCAGTTCGCGTTAAAAAACCGGAATGACCGGGAAGCAGAATATTTGGAGGCTGCACGAGTTATGGTTCTGGCTAACTAGCCGAATTCCGCCCCCAATTTCGACAATCCAGCCCCTCCATGTTATGTAACATTATGTTTCACATGCAAGGGAGCGACGTATGGGACGGGTTTTTGGAATGTTGTTTAGCGTGATGGCCTATTTATTGGGCGTTGCGGCACTTGTCGGATTGATTTTGTGGATGGCGGGCTGGATTTTACCTGTGACCATAGATATCGGATATGCCCCATCTCAAATGGGCCTTCATCCGGCGTTAGCCGCCATCTTTAATGGCGTGCTGATCTTAATTTGGGGAAGTCAGCATAGCTGGATGGCGACACCTGTATTTAAGGACCGATGGAAGGCGGTTATTCCAGCGTCAATTGAACGAAGTAGCTATGTGTTAGCAGTCGCAGTGCTGACAGGCGCGATGATATTGTTGTGGCAGTCCCTGCCGCTGATTATCTGGGACGTCTCTGGGCAAACGCTCGGCACCATCCTCGCCGTAACCTATATGTTTGGTTGGGGTATTGTGCTGCTATCGACTTTCTTGATTAATCACTTCCACCTGTTTGGGCTGCAGCAAGCCTTCGTGAATTTGACAGAGCGCGAGACCAAGGAGGCCAGCTTTGTCACGCCGTTCCTATACAAGCTGGTTCGCCATCCGATGATGACAGGCGTGTTGATCTCGCTATGGGCTGCTCCGACAATGACGGTTGGGCGTTTGGTGGTTGCCTTGGGCTTAACAGCTTACGTTTATTTCGGGCTCAAGAATGAAGAAAAGACGCTGATGGTGGAATTGGGCGACCAATATCGCGACTATCAAAGCACAACGCCGATGGTTATTCCCTTTGTGAAGCCGTAAGCACAGAATTGAAGGTTTGGCGAAATATTTGGCAAACTGCGCGATTTCCGACACCGACTTAACGTTGACGCTATTTGCAGCCGCCGCTGCCAACGGCTCATTCTTCGCGGAAAATTAACCTTCATTCCTTATTGAGGGGCAGTTCGTAATAGAGAATTTCTTCACGGGACTGAATTAATGGCCTCTCAGGCAAATAAAAATTCGATGTCGACCCGGCGTGAAAACCGCGACAGAGCGCCGCTTTCGGCCTCTATGGTCCGTGGTGGAGGGATCGCACAACCGGTTACCATTCGGGATATGTCTTCTGGCGGGCTGCAGGCAACTTGTTTCAATCTACCCAATGTCGGCGAAAAAGTTACAATTCGTTTTGAAAATGATCGCTCTGTGCATGGCGTGGTCAAATGGTCGGTCAAAGGGGTTTTCGGATTAGAATTCCGTTTCCCGATCAATGTTGCGATGATTACTGAGAATCTGGACAACCATCCGCTCCGCCGCAGTACGGATCGTTATTGAGCCACGGGCAACCGGCCTAGCTTGGCCGTATTTGTGGGTCTTTCATTAATTCGCGAGCAAAACCGATCAGTCCCTTTTGCCGCATGCGTTTCAACCGCTCGGCCGACAGGATATCCTCGACCTTCGCAAAGCAGGCGTCGATATCGTCATTGACCAGAACATAGTCATAGCCATCCCAGTGGCCGATTTCTGCGCGAGCACGGGCCATACGGTCTTCTATAACTTCGTCGCTATCGGTTCCGCGGGCACGAAGCCTGCGTTCCAGTTCCGCAATCGATGGCGGCAGGATGAAAACGCGCACAACGTCACTTCCCGCCTCTTGAAACAGCTGCTGCGTCCCTTGCCAATCAATGTCGAACAGCACGTCTTTGCCGTTTTCAAGCATAGCTTCGACGGCGGCCCTTGGCGTGCCATAACGATGGCCAAAGACATGCGCCCATTCGAGAAATTCGCCGTCCGCGACCATCCGTTTGAATGTCGGAGTATCGACGAAATGATAATCTTCGCCATCCACTTCGCCGGGGCGGGGAGGGCGAGTGGTTACGCTGACGGATAGCGAAATTGCGTTATGTGCGGCGAGAAGTTTGCGGGCCAAGGTTGATTTGCCTGCCCCCGACGGCGAACTCAGTACGAAAAGTAGCCCGCGCCGTTCGAGAGGTTTGTCGAGATCATTATTTGCTTGAGCCATAGCCGCACCTGCCGCAAACAGGGGTGAGGCGTCAAGGTTTATTGGGGGAGAAAAGTAAGTGAAATGGCCATTGCGAATTAGCAAATTCAGCGCGGGAATTGCGTTCCTTCTATTCCTCGCCTTCGCGGCAATATTGTTTGGCATGGATCGCCCGCCGATATGCGCGTGCGGTGAGGTAAAGCTCTGGCACGGTGTCGTGCAATCGAGCGAAAACAGCCAACATATCGCCGACTGGTATACGCTAAGCCATATCATCCACGGATTTCTGTTTTTTGGCGCAGGATATTTGCTGCGAAAAAAATGGCCGCAAGTTTTTCCTCTCGGCGTGGTTGTCTGCCTGTCGATATTGGTCGAAGGCGCTTGGGAGGTGATGGAAAACAGCTCGGTCATTATTGACCGTTACCGCGAAGCGACGATTTCATATGGCTATGAAGGCGATAGTATCCTCAACTCTATGGCGGATATTGCCTGGATGCTGGCCGGGTTTTTTATCGCATCGCGGTTGTCGTGGAAGGTGACATTGGCGTTGGCGCTGATGTTTGAAGCGCTGACCGCCTATCTGATCCGCGACAATTTGACACTCAACGTGCTGATGCTGACTGCGGCACCCGAAAGCGTGAAGGAATGGCAGGCCGCCGGGACGGGATATTGGCTGACGGGGAAAGAGGATAGCAAAAGCCCATGACTGGCTTTCTCACGCTCGCCTTCATTTTCCTGATTGCAGGCGTTGTTGCGGTACCGATAGCGTCACGGTTGGGGCTGGGTTCGGTGCTGGGATATCTGATCGCCGGGATTATCATCAGTCCGCTGCTTGTGTTCCTGAAGGTCGACGTGGTTTCTATCCAGCATTTTGCCGAATTTGGCGTGGTGATGATGCTGTTTCTGGTGGGCCTTGAACTGGAGCCCAAGCATCTTTGGGGGATGCGCAATCGTTTGCTAGGGCTTGGCGGCGGGCAGGTCGGGCTGACGGCGCTGGCCTTTATGGCGGTGGCTTTGCTGCTTGGTTATGACTGGCGGATTAGCCTTGCGATTGGCCTCATACTCGCCCTGTCATCTACCGCGATTGTGCTCCAGACTTTGAACGAGAAGGGCCTGATGAAAAGCGATGGCGGGCAATCGAGCTTTTCGGTGCTGCTGTCGCAGGATATTGCAGTTATCCCGATGCTGGCGCTGCTGCCCTTGCTGGCCATACCGGAGCTAAGCGGCGTTGCTAGCGAGGCGGCTGCGCATGGCGCTGACGGTAGCGCGGATCATAGTGAGGGCATCAACCTGCTCGCAGGATTAAACGCGTGGCAGGCGGCTCTTGCGACAATAGCCGCAATTGCTACGGTGGTTTTTGCGGGAAATTATCTTACCCGCCCCGTATTCCGTTTCATCGCGATGGCAAATTTGCGAGAGCTATTCACCGCCACCGCATTAATGTTTGTCATCGGGATAGCGTTGCTGATGACCTTTGTCGGGCTATCGCCTGCGCTCGGTACATTCCTGGCCGGTGTTGTGCTCGCAAACAGTGAATACCGGCACGAGCTGGAATCGGATATTGATCCGTTCAAGGGCCTGTTGCTGGGGCTGTTCTTCATGACCGTGGGTGCGAGCATCGATTTTGGATTGCTGGCGGACAATATCGGCGGCGTTGCAGCGTTAACCGCTGGCTTGATCGCCGTAAAAATCGCTGTGCTGTTATTTCTGGGGCGGTTGTTCAACATACAAGGTTCGGACCGCTGGCTATTTGCGCTGGGCCTCGCGCAGGCGGGCGAGTTTGGTTTTGTGTTGCTGTCTTTTGCAGTAGCGAACCATATCTTGCCAGATGCCGTTGCTGATAAATTGCTGCTTGTGGTCGCGCTTTCGATGTTGGTCACGCCGCTATTATTCATCCTCTATGACAGGGTGATTGTGCCCTTGTTTGACAAGAAACAAACACGTGAGGCGGACAAGATCGAGGAAAGCAGCCACATCATTATCGCCGGGCGTGGCCGGATGGGCGGCATTATTGACCGCATGCTTACCAACGGCGGCTATCAATCGATTGTTATCGATATCAACTCGCGTCAAATTGATCTGCTGAGCAAATTTGGCATGAAGGCCTATTTTGGTGACGCAACGCGGCCCGATCTGCTGCATTCGGCTGGTATTTCGGATGCAAAACTGTTGGTGGTGGCGATTGACGATAAAGAACAGATCAATAATCTGGTCGAATATGCCGTGCAAAACTTCCCCAATTTGCATGTGGTTGCAAGGGCAATTGACCGCGATCATGTCTATCAACTTTGGGCGCGGGGGTGCCGCGATATCATTCGTGAAACCTATGACAGCTCCGTCCGGATGGGGCGTTCAGCCTATGAAGCGATGGGTATTTCCAAAGCCAAGGCGCAGAAAATGGCCGATGCATTTGAAGAAATGGACCGGCGTTCCATGGTCGAGGTCGCGGATGTCTATGATATCGACATTCCGCCGACCGAAAATGATGCATTGCTGAACAAAGTTCGGGAGTTAATGGCCGAATGGGATCCGAAGCTGAATGAGCAAATGCTTGATATTCTGGGCGTGGATGAAGA
>CAKZNA010000053.1 GCA_937129355.1 uncultured Sphingomonadales bacterium
ACATCAGCGCCAAGCGCATCGACCTTGTCGTCCTCGGCTTCGATTGCCGCGGTAATGTTGGCATAGCTCGCGCCGCCAACACTGATTGCAATCGGGGTGGTGATGGTGCCATCGGTATCAATGGCTAGCCCGCCGCCTGCAACCGTTTCCAGGGCATCGCCCAGATTGTTGGTCGCGGTTTCGGTAAGGAAAAGCTGCGATCCGTTTACGGCATCGGTGCTGGTTGCCGAAACAACCCCCGCCGCGACATTTTGAATTTGCCGTTCATTACCGACGCTTCCCACAGAGACAACACTGGAAGGCGAAGTGCCGGCTGCTGTGCCGCCATTGATCGAGAATGCACCGGTATTTGGAACCGCCGTGACAGAGCCAGAGCCCAGTGCAACATCGTTTGCGTTGTTGGCAACCGCGCTGTCGCCGAGCGCGACGCTGCCCGCGGCCAGCGCATCGCTGGTACTGCCGATGGCGACCGCACCCTGACCGATGGCATTATTGCCGTTACCTATCGCAACCGCACCATCGGCGGGCGTAGATGCCGTGGCATTGCCGCCAGCGATATTGTCTGCGCCCAGTGCAACAGCCCCTGTGCCATTTGCGGTATTCGGATCACCAATGGCAACCGCGCCGCGGCCCGTTGACGTTTGGCCAAGGCCGATTGACACTGAACCGGGCCCTACGGCTGAACTGCTATGACCGATAGCGACCGTGTCGGCGGCGGAAGCCACGACATCATGACCGATGGCGATGGAGGAAATGCCCGAAGCATTTGCCGTGCGGCCGATGGCCAGCGCACTGGATGCGTTTGCGCTCGACCCCATGCCGAGCACGGTTGCGAAATTGCCATTGGCGGTGACCGAGTTGCCCACTGCTGTTGAGCTTATCCCGCCAGCTGTCGCGTTCGCGCCCAAAGCCGTGCTGTTGTCTGAACCCGCCACAGCGTTGGTGCCATAGGCGGAGCTGTTATTGCCTATCGCATCTGCGCTATGTCCCGAAGCGATAGAGGAAATTCCGACCGCCGTTGTTTCCGGTCCGATAGCGACGCTATCGATGCCAGTTGCGCTACTATCTGCCAATGTTGAATTGGCGTTGAAATACATGGAAGACGCGCCGCCCGCAGCGAGCGCATTCAGCGCGTCACCCACATTATTATATGTGCTGCCGGCGATGGTGTAGGCCGGAGCAGTTACCGTTCCGTCGGCAGCAATGGCGCCGCCGCCGCCAAAGGCATTTGCGATACCGGTGTTGGCGGTATTGTCTTTGGCATCGCTGGCCTCGATGGCCGCCGTAACATTGTTATAGGCCGTGCCGCCCACATTGATCGTCGGGGCGGTCAGCAAGGTGCCATTGGGATTGATGGCCAGCCCGCCGCCCGTGACGGTTTCCATTGTGTCCGCCAGATTATTGGTGGCAGTTGCAGCTGCGAAAAGCTGCGATCCGTTAACTGCATCGGTTGAGGTGGCGGAGAGTACGCCAGCGGCAACATTGGTGATCTGGCGCTCGTTACCCGAACCGCCCACCGAGACGACCGAGGAAGGTCCGGTTCCCGCTACGCTGCCGCCATTTATTGTGAATGCACCACTATCGGCGGCGGCACTGACGGAGCCGGAGCCGAGCGCGACATCATTCGCGTTGTTGGCAACCGCCGTATCGCCAAGCGCAACGCCGCCTGCCGCCGATGCGGTGCTGGTATTGCCGATTGCTACTGAACCCTGTCCGGTGGCCGAGTTGAGATTACCCAACG
The DNA here is from genome assembly GCA_937129355.1 of uncultured Sphingomonadales bacterium. Classification (GTDB taxonomy): domain Bacteria; phylum Pseudomonadota; class Alphaproteobacteria; order Sphingomonadales; family Sphingomonadaceae; genus Sphingorhabdus_B. The sequence goes on from CAKZNA010000053.1 coordinate 1,742, forward strand.
TAACCGCGCCCTGTCCGTTGGCTGTATTATCCGCGCCAATGGCTATCGCGCCCGTGCCCGTTGCGATGTTGGGATCACCGATAGCAACTGCGCCTGCGCCGGAGGCTGTCTGTCCTTGGCCAATGGCCACGGCTCCCGCAACCGTGGCCGTGGTGCCGTCCGAACCGATAGCTACGGTATTATCGGCAGTGGCAGCCGCGCCATTACCCAACGCAATCGAGTCTGCACCGGATGCTGATGAAGCTGTACCAACTGCGATTGCGTCGGCACCGCTTGCATCAGCCGCAGTTGCATCCTGGCTTTGTGAGGCACTATTATTACCGCCACCGATAGCGATTGAACCGTCGGCGGATGCTTGTGCGCTATGGCCGAATGCGATGGCATTAACGCCGGTTGCCTGCGCAACATTGCCGAGCGCAAGACTGGTATTCCCTGAAGCCGTACTTTGGCGACCTATTGCGATAGATGTATTGCCGCTCGCGGTGTTGGCTGTACCGACGGCAACTGCCGCCGTCGAACTGGCAAGGTTGCCAATGCCCATCGCGACGGCAAAACCGGAGCTGGAAACATTGCCTATGCCAATGGCCACGCCAGCAAAGGCATTTGTTACTTGGTTGGAATCTCCGATTGCAACGCCGCCGCCGCCGGTGATGGTATTGCTGTCGCCAATGGCCGTCGCAGATGCCAGCACGCTCGTTGCGCCGGTTGGATAGTTATATGTACCACCAGCTATGCGATCAAAAATCTGCTGATTGGTCGTATCATCGCTGTCCGCGTCATTATTCTGTCCGATGGCAACGGCGCTTATGCCATCCGCCGTGGAACCGGTTCCAATAGCGACCGAATTTGTACCGGTAGCCGTCCCACCTCCAGCGCTATATTGAGCAGCAGCCGGCGTGAAGCCAGCGATCATCGCGCCAATCGCTGCGCCCGCGCCTAATCGTCCAATCTTGCTTTTCTGTCCCGGTCCCATGACCATCGACGCTTTGCGCAATGCTGCAATAATCTGGCGCTTCGTCGAACGGCTCATATCCGCATCGCTCATCCCGTCACCGCCCATATATTGCGCATAATTGCGGCGGCGGCGGTGGAGCGCTTCGTGAAAGCGTGCGACTGCTTCTTCCTCGTTCAGACGAGCAGCCTCAGCTTCTTCCTGTGATGTAAGTGCAAATTGGATGTAAGATGCGGTCATTTTTATTCCCCTCTGTTGGAATGACAAATTTGAAATCTGTCAGCTAACTGCGAGGGGGTTAGTTAATTTTATTGTTGTTTTTCAGTAGTTTTAATCCGATGCGGAGCAATGGCGCTATTTTGACGGCACGCGCAGAGACAGGGCTTTACAATGCAAAGCAGCGGAATTGAGTCGTTTGTTAGTCGCTAGCAAATGCAGCAAGCGGCGACATATTCACTCCATATCGGTGCAGTTTTATACTTCCATCCCGGTCCGGTCGGCAGACAAAGACCGATGCATGGTCGCCTCTTTGCAATTTTTGCAAAGCGATCTGGTCCGCCCGTCCAATTATGCGTATGATGGTGTGATCAGGCTGCTGGAGGCTCTCGAATGAAATATGCTATAATGTTGTTTGTTAGCGCAGCGTTGCTGTGCGGCGCGACCACCGCAAATGCCAATGAGGTGTGGCTGGGAGCCACCAAGCATGGCGTCGATACGCCCTTCACATTGAAGACTGGCGAAGGCGGTGCGGATATTCAAGGCGGCTGGCGCGGCGACAAAATCGAAGGGCTTTCCTTCATCGGCAAACCGTCACCCTATCTGCTTGCATCGGTAAGCGTCGATGGAGAAACCAGTTTTGCCGCTATCGGACTAAGCTGGAAGATTGGTGACAAGGTCTATGTGCGGCCCGGGATTGGTCTTGCTATCCATGACGGAAAGATACCCCGCGTTCTGCCGGGCAGAGGCCGTGTCGATCTCGGTTCACGTATCCTGTTCGAGCCCGAAATCGCGCTTGGTGTGAAACTGAACGACAAACTGTTCGCCGAAGCCAGCTGGGTTCATATCAGCAACGCGCAAATATTGAGTGGGCAAAACCCCGGTCTCGACGTGATTGGCGCGCGGTTGGTGCTCAAGCTGAAATAATCCGCCCCGGTATAATGGGCAGGATATAACAGGGCCGCGCTTCTCGGCCGGAGCATGCAGAAGGGTGGTCTTCTCAAATTCCGTGTTTATCGAAAAACGATAAATATATTGACTTTATCGAAAATCGATATTATTGATAAGCGATAAATCAAAAAAGGAACCGGGAATGACCCAACTAAAAAAAGACCCTGTGCTTGCGATTGCAACCATGCTGATCCGCTTGCTGCAGGTTTTTACTATTATTGGCATGGCGGCACTGTTTGTGGGCGGGATCGGCATATTGATTTGGCAGGGCAAGTTGCTGATGGAACTTGCTGTGGCTTACCCTGAAATCTCAAGCAGCTTTCCCTATTTACTGACGGCCTTCTTGTTCAGCATGCTGCCGCTACTCGCACTATTCTGGCTACAGCTTAGCCGGATTCGAGCGATTGTGGGAACGGTAGAAGAGGGCAATCCCTTTGTTCGCATTAATGGCGTTCGGCTCCGCTTCATCGCCATATTGATTTTTATACAGCAGCTTGCCGTTTTTCTGATCGCGCCATTGATCGCCGGAATGCAATATGCGGCCGGGCGTTATGCCGGATCTGGCGGTGATGAATTTGAAACCATCGATTTTGAAATCAGCCTTACGGCGTTGCTTGTTGGATTGCTGCTGATCATTTTGGGCCGCGTGTTCGAACAGGGCGCCGATATGCAAGAAGATCTGGAAGGAACCGTCTGATGCCTGTTTCAGTGAAACTTGACGACATGCTAGCGGATAGCGGCATAACGCTAACCGAATTGGCCGAGCGTGTGGATATTACTATCGCCAACCTGTCGATCCTGAAAACCGGAAAAGCGAAAGCAATCCGTTTTTCAACGCTTGAGGCAATTTGCCGCGAACTGGAATGCCAGCCCGGAGATTTGCTGGGCTTTGATAAAAGCGAAGGCGGCAAGAGCGATGCTTAACCTGCAAAAATCAGGCGGCCTTGCGGCGCTTATATTGGCGGCGACATATATAACCGGCTTCACTATCTTCTTGGGCTTCATTGATCGCACGGGATATGACGGGACAGCAGGCGATATCCGCTTTCTGGCCGACAATCTTCAACTGATGAATTTCGCGATGCTGCTTCTTTATATTGTTGCCGGATGTGCATTGGTGGTTCTCGGTCTCGCGTTGCATCACCGGCTGAAACCGCACACTGGCCCTGGCCTTCAGGTGGCAGGCGCATTTGCGATAATCTGGGCCACGATCGTTTTGGCAAGCGGGATGGTCGGCCTGATTGGAATGGAGCAAATCGTTGACCTTGCCAAAACCGAGCCTGCGCAAGCCGCATCTGCATGGGTTGCGATTGCGGTTGTCCAAGACGCGCTGGGCGGCGGGATTGAGCTAGTTGGCGGTGTATGGATTGTCTTGATCAGTGCCTTCGCATTATCGGCGCATCAACTGCCGCGCTGGCTGAACATTCTTGGAATGGTGGTTGGACTGGCGGGTATTCTGTCCGTCTTTCCCGGGCTTTCCGATGCGGTGGATATTTTTGGGCTGGGACAGATAGTCTGGTTTATCTGGGTCGGTATCGATCTACTGCGAACCCGCGAAAATTCTGCGGAGGCTTCATCATGACCGCGGTTTCCAAATACCGCTTACTATTCCTTCGCGCCGTATACGCATTGCTCGCTATAGGCATGGGATCAATCATGTGGCCCGCCATTATAACCGGTAGCGGTGATTGGTCTTTGATGCCGGGTGTGGTCAAATGTATGCTGGGTGCAATGACGTTGCTTGCGCTGCTGGGCATTCGCTATCCGCTAAAAATGTTGCCGCTACTTTTCTGGGAAATGGCCTGGAAGGTGATTTGGTTGCTCGCCGTTGCTCTTCCTGCTTGGCAATCTGAGGCGATGGACAATGATACCCTGCAAACGGCCATAGAGGCGGGTGTGGTCATTCTGGTCTTTGCCGCCGTTCCGTGGCGCTATGTTTTTGCCCATTATATCAAGGCAGAATCTGACAAGGCGATGAAAGCTGCTGCGGCCTGAAAGAAAAAGGGCGGTCCATCGCTGGACCGCCCTTTAAACTTTATCCCGCCGCAATGATGCGGCGTGAAAAGGCTTACTTCAATTCTACGGTACCGCCGGCACCTTCGATTTTGCCTTTGATTTCTTCGGCTTCTGCTTTCGAAGCGCCTTCTTTCAGAGGCTTTGGAGCACCTTCAACAAGCGCTTTAGCTTCTGTCAGACCCAGGCCAGTGATGGCGCGGACTTCTTTGATAACCGGAATCTTGCTGGAACCGAAGCTGGCCAGAATGACGTCAAATTCAGTCTTTTCTTCTTCGGCGGCGGCATCGCCACCGGCAGCGGGCATGGCAGCCATCGCGGCAACCGGAGCGGCAGCGGTGACACCAAGACGATCTTCAAGGGCTTTGACCAGCTTGGAGAGATCCAGCACAGTCATGTTTTCGATGTACTCGATGAACTTTTCCATTTCCTGAGTAACTTCGACTTTGGCTTCTTCAGACATTTTAAGTCTCCATTTTTATGAAATTATTGGTTGATACTTGGTTACAAATATAAAATTTAATCTTCGAGCTTGTCCTTGTAATTGCTGAGAACGTTGACGATCTGAGCAACACTGTTGTTGAGGACAGTAACCATATTGCGTTTCGGAGCTTCCAGAACGCCGAGCAACTGCGCAAGCAGTATTTCGCGCGGCGGCAGGTCAGAGATGGCTTTGACATCTTCGACAGACAGGATATCTCCGTCAAGGAAACCGCCCTTGACGACAATTGGTTCATTTTCTTTCGCAAAATCAGCGACAACTTTAGCAACTGCGCCGGGATCGCCAGCTCCGAAAACAACCGCGGTATCACCACTCAGCTTGAACTCAACCAGGGAATCAGCTCCAACATTGGCTGCCGCTTTGCGGATCAGGGTGTTTTTCAGAACGTGACAACGAGCACCGTTATCAGCGAGTTTGTCGCGGAAACTTGAAAATTCTTCAACAGTCAAGCCCTTATAGCTTACAAAGTAAAGAAACGCAGAGACTCTCGACTTACCAACGTCGACTGCAAGAGGTGGCCGAG
>CAKZNA010000054.1 GCA_937129355.1 uncultured Sphingomonadales bacterium
CGAGACCAAGCCTCTATAAATTCTTGGATAATTTCCTTGTTAGAAGGCATGTTGCATCTCGCTGATATTGTGGCTGTGATCCGGCAGGCTAGACGAACTGACTATCTCTGTCGAATATCTGCTTTTGCGCCCAAGCAGAAGCCTACCCACTATTCCTCAATGCCGTCGCAATCGCGTTGATTGTTAGCTGTATCCCCTCACCAATTCGCTCATCTTCTTCATCCGCGCGGTGCCGTTTCATCAGCTCGATCTGCAACAGGTTGAGCGGCTCTATATAGGGCAGGCGCAGTTGAATCGAATTATTGAGCGCGGGGTTGGTTTCAAGGAAATGGCTCTGGCCGGTTGCCGTGAGCAGGCTTTCTTGCGCTTTGCGCCAGCCTGATTTGATCTGGCCAAATAGATTCTCAGACAGTGCCTTGTCCTCGACCAGATCGGCATAATGCGCGGCGATGCTCATATCGCTTTTCGCCAGCACCATTTCCATATTGGCAAGGATGGTCTGGAAATAGCTCCATTCGCTGGCCATCGCCTTCAGAAGCCCCTTATCCTCAAAATCATGCAAGGCCTGTCCGGTGCCATACCAGCCCGGCAGCATCACGCGGGCCTGTGCCCAGCTGAATACCCACGGGATAGCGCGCAGGTCTTCGATCGCATCGCTAGCTTTACGGCTGGCCGGGCGCGACCCTATTTTCAGGGTGGCGATTTCATTGATCGGTGTCATCTGCCGGAAAAATTGCCGGAAGCCTTCCTCGCCATAAACCAGCCCGCGATAGTTTTTGAACGCCGCCGCAGACAGGTCGGCCATCGCGCCGCGAAAGCGTTTCTCGTCGCCTGCGTCAATCTTGTCGGGTGACAGCGTGGCCAGCATCGTTGCCGACGCCATTGTTTCAAGGCTCACCACCGCATTATCGACGGTGCCATATTTGGCAGCGATCACTTCGCCTTGTTCGGTAATCCGAATACGCCCCTGCACGGTATCGCGGGGCTGCGCCTTAATCGCGCCGAATGCGCTACCGCCACCGCGCCCGACTGCACCGCCGCGCCCGTGGAATAGCTGCATCGATACACCAACTTCCTCAAACACTGGCGTCAGTGCCGAGGATGCCTGATACAATTCCCATGTCGAGGTAATATAGCCGCCGTCTTTGTTGCTGTCCGAATAGCCGATCATCACTTCCTGATGCCCGCGTGCTTTGGCAAGTGCGCGCATCGGGGGGAGCGCAAAGAAGGCGGTCATGGTCTCCGGTGCAGCCTGCAAATCGGCCACCGTCTCGAACAGCGGCACCGACATGATGCTGGCGGATGGCGTTCCATCTTCGCCGACGCGGTACATGCCGGCTTGTTTGACGAGCACATATACTTCCAGCATGTGCGACACGCTTTCGGTTTGGCTGATATTATAGGTGGTGATCGCGCCTTCGCCATATCGTGCCTTTGCCTCTGCTGCGGCGCGGATGATGGAGAGTTCTTTCGCGGTCTCTTCGCTATAGTCATGCCATTCATCGGCGAGCGGACGGTTATGCGCAAGTTCAGCGAGCAGCAATTTGACGCGGGCGTCTTCACCCAGCGCCTGATAATCCGCTTCGACCCCCGCAGCTTTGAAAAGCTCCGCCACCACGCGTTCATGCACGACGCTATTCTGGCGCAGGTCGAGTGTGGCGAGGTGGAAACCGAAAATCTCGACGCTGCGAATCAAGCGGCCTAATGCGCCGCCCGTTGAAAGCGCGCCATCGCCGCCAGCGGCAAGGCCATTGGCTAGCGTAACTAGATCGCTGCGCAATTCATTGGGGCTGGCATAAACCTCGCCATCCAATTGCGATGGTCGCGGCGGGTTATCGCCGACAAGATCAATATGCGTAGCGCATAGCCGCGCATAAATGCCGGACATGGCCCGGCGATAGGGCTCGTCCGCGCGCGATGGCGCTTCATCGCCGCTCCTATCGGCCAGCACCTGAACTTCGGCAGGTGTATCACTGTTGCGGCTGGAGATAGAAATTTCCGCACCAAGGCGGTGTATTTCTTCCAGATAATGCCGGATCGCGGTGCCGCCATCGCGCGAGATTGCGTATTGCAAAGTCTCTGCATTCACGAAAGGATTGCCGTCGCGGTCGCCGCCAATCCATGTGCCGAGTTTGACGAATCCTGGCGGGCGTTGGCCAAGCGCCTTTTCCCAGCGCATATAGAGCTTGGGCAATGCGGTCAGGAATACCTGCTGCATATAGCTGCGCGCATTTTCAATCTCGTCCGAAACAAACAGCTTCGCGTTGCGTAAAGGCCGCGTCTGCCAAAGCAGCGCGATCTGACGGTAGATCGCATCTTCCACCGAATCGCCATCCGGCGTCACATCCTGCCCCGCATCGCGCATTGCCATCAGGGATGCGATATGGTTCTTATGATCGATAATGCTCTTGCGGCGCACTTCGGTGGGATGCGCGGTCAATACTGGCACGATCAGGCTGTTTGCTAATAGCTCCAGCAAAGTATCGTCATCGACACCTTCGCCGCGCAACCGGATCAGCGCTTCTTCAAATGTCGCACCTTCTTCTTTGGCGACACCTTGGCGGTCTTCGGCGAGGTTGGCGAGCAGCGAGAAGAGCATGAAGCCGCGAACGAAATCCAGTGTATCGTCAAGGCTGAGCGCACCAAGGCCTCGATCGCTTTGGTCTGCGCCTTCCACCCCGCGAAAACGATCGACGC
>CAKZNA010000055.1 GCA_937129355.1 uncultured Sphingomonadales bacterium
GGAGATTTACGAAGTGAACAGACTTTCGACGACGATAACTGCGCTAGTGATAATCTTTAGTGGCCTCATGCTCTCGTCATGTGGTCAAGGGCCTGTTTTAAAAGTGAATAATGCCATTGTGACGCTTTCACCGGTCGACAACAACCCTTCTGCGCTGCATTTTACGGTCCATGGCGGGCCGGAAGATGTCAATCTGGTTCGGGTATTCTCTCCATCCGCTGTCCGCACAGAGATTCACGAAAGTTCGGTCGATCCCGAAACAAAAATGATGTCGATGCAAAAGTTAGAAAAGGTCAAAATCCCGGCAAAAGGTAAGGTCGAATTCAAAAAAGGCGGTAAGCACGCAATGCTTTGGGGCATCAACAAACTGGCACGCAGGCTGGGCGAAATGGAAATTGAAGTCACATTTTCAAATGGCGAGCGCATATTGGTGGATGCGGTGGTGCGAGAAATAGACGGCACCATTCCGGACGAACGCAAAGAATATATGGGTTAGCGGAAACAAGAATGTTTGGCGCCCATCCTTCCGGTCGACTGCTGACCGACAATGAACGCGAGCTTGCGCGTTCAGTCTTTAATGACGCCATCAACTATGACGTGGTCCGCATTCACAATCGCAAATGGTGGTGGTTCCAGCCAAAACGCACCGTCATGGCCCCCGATGGGCACATGTGGTTTCATCCGAAAAGCGATCTATTTTGCGACGATTATTGCGATGTGAATCTGTCTCGGCAAGGTCTTTTCATCCATGAGTTAACGCATGTGTGGCAATATCAAAAAGGGATATTCCTACCACTCAGACGAATGCCCCTTGCGCGCTATCACTATAGTTTGAAACCCGGATGGACGCTGCAGAAATACGGGTTAGAACAACAGGCGGAAATTGTGAAACATGTCTTCCTGCTGCGCAAAGGCGTCAAAATTGCAGGCGCATCGCTTGACCAATATGACGGGATATTGCCGTTTTAGGGCGCTAAGCGGGCAACAGTCCCAGCTTCTCCCGCATCATCCAGCGCGCGAGCAGTAGCACAGCCACGATGCCCAAACCGATGGCAAGTCCGGCCCAAACCCCAACGCCACGCCATCCCAAACCAAATGCAAGTCCAGCGCCAGCGCCAATTCCGACAATCCAGTAGCCAAATCCGGCAATGAACATGGGCACGCGGGTATCATGAAGCCCGCGCAGCATACCCTGACCGGCCACTTGCGCGCCATCGACAATCTGGAAAAGCGCTGCAACCATCAGAAACTGTATAGCAAGCCCGATCACTTCGATATTTTCAGCCGACCCGCGTTCGATGAAGATCGAAACAAGCGGTCCAGGGATGATCAATATGATCGCCGCCATCAATGTCATAAATCCGGTGCTAAGACCGAAACTGGCCCAACCAGCACGGTGGATCATGGCATTGTCTTTACGGCCATATCCAATGCCCACGCGAACGGTCGCGGCCTGCGCTATGCCCATCGGCACCATGAAAGTCAGTGACGCGATTTGCAGGGCAACTGCATGGGCGGCGACGGCTTGCGTGCTGATCAGCCCCATCAACATGACAGCGACCGAAAATACGCCGCCCTCCATGCCCGACGACACAGCGATGGGAAGCCCCAACCGCCACATATCGGCCAATCGCGGCCAATCGCTGCGCCACCAGCGACCGAATATCCGATATCGGCGAAAATCCTTATGCAGACTGATGACGGCAATCATGCCGACAAACATGAAACTATTGGCCAATATGCTGCCGATACCAGCGCCTACCACGCCCAAAGCGGGCAAGCCGAAATTGCCGAAAATAAGACCATAGTTGAGGAAGCCATTGGCAACCACACCCGCGATCCCGACAATTAGTGACCAAAGAGGCTTTTCGAGCGCCGACAAAAAATTGCGCGCCGCCAGTGTCCACAGGAACGGCAGGATCGACCACATATAGGCCCGCACGTAATCTTGTGCGATTTCCGCAAGTTCCGGGATTTGGCCTAGAAACAGCAAGATGGCTTGCGTGTTCCATAGGAATACCCAAATCGGCAAACATACAAGCAAGGCCGACCAGAGCGATTGCCGGAATGTACGGCGAATATCGCGCACGCTATGCGGGTTTCGGCCGAGTTCGGTTGCCATCATAGGCGAGGACGCAGTTATCAGCCCCATAGAGAATATCGCGCCGAGCATGGCCAGATTGAACCCCAGCGATGCCGCTGCAAGCTCCGTTGTTCCCAGCCAGCCGAGCATCACGACATCAGTCGCACCAATGAGCGACATGGACAGATTGGTGAGGATCAGCGGCCAGGAAAGCGCCAGCGTCGCACGAAATTCGTGACGCCATGGCGATTGCTGTTTGGAAGCGGCAGCGCTGATCATGCAGGCCCATTAGCCGAGGCGAGATAGGACGGCCAGCAAAACTGTTTATCGTAGCCATCTTCTGCAACAGCCGGAGCTTATTGCTTTTTTTGCCGACTTAAACGTCTGGAAGTGCAGCCAAACAATTGGTGATATGATGATCCAGCGCGTCCAGATAGCTGCGGCCACGCTCCACGTTGAAATCTATCAAATTGTGACCTGCTTTCTTACGGTTGCAAGTACCGCATGAAATCACAAGATTGTGCAGATGGTCTTCCCCACCACACGATTTCGGTTTCAAATGGTCACGCGTAATTTCCTGCGACAATTTTTGTGCTGGCATCCAGTTGCTACAATGAAAGCAATGGCCGCCGAACCTCTCGAATGCTGCTCTTAGAGCGCGATATGCTCCCAATTCCTTCTTCTCGCCAGTTATCATATAAAGTGGCCGCTTTTGGCCATCCAGTCTGCTGAAACGAATATTGTGATATGGCTTTTGATCCAGCGGATGCGCGGCCACGATTTTTGCTAAATCCTTCATCCAATAAAACTAGCAGAAGAAGTTAACCAACGAGTAAACTGCGCTACCTAATCCGCTTTCTTAGCAACGCCCACCATTGCAGGACGCAGCAAGCGGTCTTTGATCATGTAACCGGCTTGCATTTCCTGAACGATCGTACCGGGTTCGGCATCATCACTTGGGATTTCAACCATCGCCTGGTGCTGGTTCGGATCGAGCGGCATGCCCATACTGGCAACACGCGTGATGCCGTTTTTGCTAAAGACTGTTTCAAGTTCGCGGCCTGTCGCTTCTAAACCAGCTACTAGACCTTTCATCTTTTCGTCTTCGCGCAGACCGTCTGGTATCGCATCAAGAGCCCGCTGCAAGTTGTCGGATACCGACAGAATATCTCGGGCAAAGCCGGTTGCTGCATATTGGCGCGCATCTGCGGCCTCTTTTTCCATGCGGCGGCGGACATTTTGTGTTTCTGCCTGCGCATATAGAATATCCTGCTGCGCGGTGGCGAGCTGGCTTTCAAGCTCGGCAACGCCATCGGTTTCTTCAGGAACAACTTCGCCGTCGCCGCCCTCTTTCAAATGCTCAGGAACGCCTTCCATTTCCTTGGCCATCTCTTTTTCTGCTGCTTCGTTTGTAACTTGATCTTTGTCGTCCATCATGGCCCCGTAATTTCTAACCGGCGAAACGCCGTCTCTTGCCAGCGCATATAAGCGCTGTTCTCATTTCATCAAGCGGCTAAGCGTCTGTGCGGTAAAATCTACCATAGGAACGATGCGCGCATAGTTCAGCCGCGTCGGCCCGATTACACCGACAACGCCAACAACTTTACCGCCTTCATCGCTATAAGGCGCTGCAATTACCGATGAGCCGGAAAGCGAGAAGAGATTATTTTCCGCGCCGATGAATATACGCGTCGATTGCGCGTCGCGGGCGCTATCAACTAAGCGCGCGATCTCTTCCTTGCTTTCCAGTTCGTCCAGCAATTGCCGAACGCGGTCCAAATCCGCCGCAGCGCTTTCGTCGATTAAGTTCGATTGACCTTTAACAATCATGACGGGTCGTTCATTGGCATCCAGCGTCCAAAGCGCGAGCCCCTTTCGCACAATGTCCGCGCTGGCCTTGTCCAGCTCGGCCTTCTCGGCGCGAATTTCGCTATCGATCCGCAGCAAGGCATCGCCAAGCGTCAGGCCAGAAAGCCGCGCTGTCACGTAGTTTGCCGCCTCATTGAGCGCGCTATCGCTGGTATTTGCTGTTACCTCGACGAGACGGTTTTCAACACTGCCGTCGCTGCCGACCAGAATGGCAAGCGCCTGCGTTTCGGAAATGCGCGCGAAGCTGAATTGTTTGAGCACGGCTTCACGGTTCGGGACCACCACTAATCCTGCGCAAGCCGAAAGACCCGATAAAGCCGATGTCGCCGCAGCCAGCGCTTCCTCTATCGGTCCCTCACCTTCAATCTGCGATTCAATCGCGCGTTGTTCTTCCGGCGATGGCTCCGCCGCCTGCATCATGCCATCAACAAACAGCCGTAAGCCGCTCTCTGTGGGCATACGCCCAGCACTGGTATGCGGCGCAGCGAGCAGGCCAGCTTCCTCCAAATCCTGCATCACATTGCGGATCGAGGCTGGCGACAGGTTTAATTCGGAAAATTTGGATATAGTGCGCGATCCAACGGGCGCACCGCTTTCCAGATAATTTTCAACCACCGTCCGAAAAATGGTGCGCGTGCGGTCGTTGAGTTCAGTGATGGGCGTATCGGTCATGACTTGATAGTATGAAGCCACAAAGCACGCGAGATGGCAAAAGAATTTTTTGCTGGTTGAACCTTTTGAAGCAAACGCCGCACTTAAGATACAAAGCCAACAAGAAAGGGGAAATGTTGAAGTCCAAAAAATCGCCTCTATCGCTTCAATTGGCCTTCCTTGTGGCGGGTGCGAAGCTTGGCGATCAAAAAGCTGCAAATGCACTGGTGAACCATTGTCACAAGAAATTCATCGCGCATGGATGGCGGCTGACAGGTGACAAAGACGCAGCCGAAGATGTCGTGCAGCAATCGTGGGTTGAGATATTGCGCAGCCTGCAAAGACTAAATGACGATCATTTATTTCTGCCGTGGGGATATAGAATTGTAACCCGCATGGCCGCGCGCTGGATCAAACGGCAGCAAAAAAGACGATTGATCGCATCGACGCTGACCGATGAGCAACTTGGGGCTGAACCGCCAAGAGAAGATGAACGGCTAACACTAGAGCAGGCGATCACGTTGTTGCCCGCGCAGCATCAGGCGGCATTGGCGCTGTTTTATAAAGAAGGGATGCCAACTGCCGAAATTTCAGTCGCGCTGGATGTACCGTTGGGAACCGTGAAAAGCCGACTTTCACACGCACGCAGTAATTTGCGAACTATTTTAGAAAGGGAATGAAATGACTGATTTAGACAACAAAATTTATGAAGCGCTGAGCGCCGAAGACGAGGCGTTGTTGAAGGAAATGGAAACCGAACCTGGGTATTTCACTCAGGCCTTCGGCTTGTTCAGCGGCTCATTTGGCTGGATCAGCTGGGTTATCATGATCGTTCAAAGTTTAATGTTCTTTGTCGCGGTATGGATGGCGTGGAATTTCTTTGCCGCAACCGATTCAGTAAGCCAGCTTCGTTGGGGCTTGCCGTCGGTAACGTTGATTTTGGCAGCGGCCATGATGAAACTTTCATTGATGCCCGTGATGCAAGGCAACCGCATCTTGCGCGAAATGCGGCGGATTGAGTTGCTGCGAAACCGGTAGGTTTGAAACCGCGTGCGGAATGGTCGCTGCATACTTGCAATGCAAGTCAGGCAAGCTATGGCAGGGCCAATTCAAACACAGGAGATTCCCATGCGTCCATCCGGCCGGGCCCCAGACGAAATGCGCGCCCTTACTATCGAAACAGGTTTCACCAAACATGCAGAAGGGTCTTGCCTGATAAGCTGCGGTGATACCCGTGTGTTGGTGACGGCCAGCGTCGAAGACCGCCTGCCGCCATGGATGCGCGGCAAGGGTGAAGGCTGGGTTACGGGCGAATATTCGATGCTCCCGCGTTCGACGCATACACGCTCTTCGCGCGAAGCCGCGCGCGGTAAACAATCTGGCCGCACGCAGGAAATTCAGCGGCTTATCGGGCGCTCATTGCGGGCGGTTGTCGATATGAAGAAGCTTGGCGAGCATCAGATCACGCTCGATTGCGACGTTATTCAGGCCGATGGCGGTACGCGCACCGCATCGATATCCGGCGCTTGGGTTGCCATGCGGCTGGCAGTCAATGGCTTGCTGGCATCGGGCGCGATCAAAGAAGATCCCATCACCGCACATGTCGGCGCCATCAGCTGCGGCATTTCCAAAGGTACGCCTGTACTCGATCTGGATTATGTCGAAGATTCTGACGCTGATGCTGACGCCAATTTCGTACTCATCGAAGGCGGTCAAATTGCAGAAGTGCAAGCCACAGCCGAAGGCGCGACGTACGATGAGGAAGGCCTACTCCGCTTGCTCCGCCTTGCGCGGATGGGCTGCGATGACATTTTCAAAGCGCAGGCAGATGCGGTCAAATAATCCGTGGCTGCGCGAATGCTTCAACCCGGCAAACTGGTCATCGCCAGCCATAATCAGGGCAAGGTGCGCGAAATACGCGCCTTGCTCGAACCATTTGGAATAGAACCCATTTCGGCTGGCGATCTTGACCTTCCCGAACCAGAAGAGACCGGAAGGACTTTTGCGGAGAATGCGCTACTAAAGGCGCATGCATCCGCGAAAGGTTCCGGCCTTCCCGCCCTTGCAGACGATAGCGGGCTTTGTGTCGCTGCACTTGGCGGCCGCCCCGGAGTCTATACGGCAGACTGGGCCGAACGGGCAACTTTCGAAGGCGAGCCGGGTCGTGACTGGTATATGGCGATGGGCAAGGTTGAGGGCAAACTCGCCGAACTGGGCAGTGACGTTGATCGCAGCGCCTATTTCACTTGCACGCTCGCACTGGTTTGGCCCGATGGACATGAGGAGGTTTTCGAAGGCCGCGTAAACGGATCGCTCACATGGCCGCCGCGCGGGAAGCTCGGCTTTGGCTATGATCCGGTTTTTATTCCGGATGGCCATGAGCAAACCTTCGCCGAACTTGAACCAGCCGATAAACAAGCAATGAGCCACCGTGCCGATGCGTTTAAAAAATTGGTCGCCGAGATATTCTAAAAATAAAAATGCCGGCGCAGACAGCGCTGCACCGGCATTTAATATTCTAAAGCTATATCCTGAATTTAAGGGCTAACCGGCGCATCATCGTCATCGCCACCAATTGCCAAGATACCGCCGATTACAGCGGCGGCAGCAACAGCCGCGAAAATCCATTCGCTACCGCCCTTTTTTACGGCCGCAGCGGCTGGCGCGGCGGGAGCAGGCGTAGGTGCCGGAAGTGGCGGCGCAGGCGTGTAAGTAGCAGCCGGCGGCGGTGGCGGTCGATACGCTGGCGGAGCTGGTACTGGTGCGGTGCGAGCCGAAGCCGGCTTCTTCAGCTCTTTCTTGCCGCCAACGCCGGTTTTCGATGTTTCCACCTTGCCAACCTGGCGTGTATCCTGATCATCGGCGGCAGAATAAGTATATTGAGTTACCGGTACCGATGCGAGGCCGAGTGCGGCCGTTCCGCCCAAAATCTTGGCGGTATTTGAAAATAGCATTGCAAACATTATTACGCTCCCCTTGCGTGAGTCGCGTAATATTTACCATAAATTCAAATAATTACAAATGCAGCCAGACTCCACCTGGATTTTACAAAGTTAGTTACCTGCATCAATTTGTAACTTCTCTCCTATCCGGTTACCCGCTGGCCAATATCGGCAAACAAGAACGTCATCAGATTTCCCCTTGCCAATCGCGCAGCCAACCTTCCGGGTCGCGGGCCAGATCATTTGGGTATAATGGCCAACATCGCTCCAGTTGCGCGTCGTTGTTACATCAGGGAAAATTCCAGTCTTGGACATTTTGCGCTCATCAAGCCACATTTCGGCCATCTGTTGGTAAGAGAAATAACCGGCACTCCCCATCCAAAGATTTTCGCCCTGGTTTTTCTTGCGAATAGCATCAAACGCATGTTCGAACCGGCCGCTTGCCGCCAATTTGGATGCCCAACCTTTTGCGTCTTTCGCCAGCACCTCATCCCACAGCAACGATTTGGAACCCAGCCGCTTGCGCTCGTCATTGTGCATTTTCAACATGACCAATTCCAGGCTTGATGAAGAACTGTCATTTTCCTGCGGCCCATGATTTGCCGCAGCGGGAAGGAACAGCATGGCAACCAAGACAAGCTTGACAATTGATGCAATTCGGAAGCTTTGTTTTATCATGTCACTCGCCTTATACATACATTGGCCTTTTTGCGTTTCCAAATGTCCTTACTGCGACTTTAACAGCCATGTGCGCGAAAGCGTCGATGAAGCCGCATGGGAAGAGGCATTGCTCGCCGATCTTGCTTATGAGGCTGCACTTTTGCCCGGCAGAAAGCTCAGCTCCGTATTCTTCGGCGGCGGCACGCCCAGCCTGATGCCCCCGCATATCGTCGCCCGCTTGATTGAGGCGGCGGCGGCGCATTGGCAGGCCGCCGATGACATTGAGATCACACTGGAGG
>CAKZNA010000056.1 GCA_937129355.1 uncultured Sphingomonadales bacterium
AGCGAATAAAGCTGAAAAGGACGCTTGCCTACTGGAAGCTCTTTGTCATGCGTGGCTCCAGCGATAGGACGATTGATACTGGCAAACCGCCCGCCGCTTTCCTTGTCCCATGTCCAAATTTTCGGCGGCGTATATTCATCACTCATGGCGGTGGTTCCTTTCGGTCAGTGTCCATATCTATGCGCGTGCATATCTATGTCTTTCAGGTTCGGGAATGCAACCCAAATGGTTACGCCTGAATTTGCTCTTCGATCTGGCTCAATCGTTCTTTGCCAAAATACATTTCATCGCCGACATAGAAGGTCGGAATGCCGAAAGCACCGCGGGCCACGGCTTGATCGGTATTGTCCATCAGCGCCTGTTTAATCGCCGGATCTTGCGTTTTTTCGAAAAGAGACTTGGCATCAAACCCGGCATCTTGAATAATTTTACCCAAGGCCTCAATATCGGTCGCATCTAATTTCTGCTCCCATATTGGCGGAAGAATGGTGTCGACCAATTTGTTCCGTTCCTCGCCTTCAACCGCAAGCAACATGCGTTGCAATGTGATGGTGTTGAAAGGGAATTTGGGATTCATCTGCCATTTGGTCAGGCCATGCTTCGCGATAAAGCGGTTCATTTCCAACATGCTATAGGCATTCTTGCCCTTCACATCGGCATCGCGGATCATGGGCGGAGCATTGCCCGTCAATTTATGCATGCCGCCAAGGAATACCGGCGTCACTTCAATAGAAACGCCATGCTTTTCAGCCAGAGCTTTCAGTGGATACCAAGCAAGATATGCATTGGGGCTCACAAAGTCGAAAATCAGCTCAATGCTCTTGCTCATAAAGGCGTGCCCCGTTTGTAGATCTATATTTGATGTGGAATTTGAATTTTAATGCACGAAGCGCGCGACGACATCCCTGTAACTACGGCTCACCTTCACTTCTGCGCCGGAATCGAGAATAAGAAAACACTCGCCATTGGTATGCGGTTTGACCTGCCGAACCTGATCAAGGTTGACAATCTTTGACCGGTGCACGCGCTGGAAAGTTCTCGGGTCGAGACGCTTTTCCAGATCCTTCATCGTCTCGCGCAGGATCAGGCTATTGTCGGCGGTAAAGATGCACATATAGTCGCCAGCCGCTTCTATCCGCTCGATCGTGTCGACATCAACGCGGAATATCTGGCCGCGATCTTTTACGTTGATCAACTTTTCATAACGCCCGCCGCTAAGATCTTCTTCGCTTGCCGATGCGATATTGTCGGCAGCTTCCGGCGCGACTTCATTGATAACGGTTTTAAGCCGCTCAATTTCATCTGCACTCTTCTTGTCACCCAACCGCCCGCGCACGCGTTCCATCGTATCGGCGAGCCTTTCGGTATCAACGGGCTTCATCAGATAGTCGATGGCTTCTGCTTCAAATGCACGGATCGCATGTTCGGAATATGCGGTTACAAATACGAACAAGGGCGGGTCGATATCCATGACGCCTTGCACCACCGAAAATCCGTCAAACCCGGGCATTTGAATATCCAGAAATACCAGATCGGGCTTCAGCGTCTTGATCTTGCGAATGGCTTCGCGGCCATTGTGGCAGGTCGCCACCACCTCAATATCATCATAAGGCTCAAGCCGGAGCTGTAACCCCTGAATAGCCAGTTTTTCGTCGTCTACTAATATCGTTCTGATGGTCATGCAGTTGCCATTCCTTGCAGTTGTGCCCCCGCTTTATTGTCAGCCCCGCCTTCGGTCACTTCTATCTGTCGTTCCTGATACGGCAATTCGATCAAAACCTCAAATCCGCCGCCCTCGCGGGCCCTATATTCGAACCGCTGATCTTCGTCATAAGCTTGCAACAGCCGTTCTCGCGTATTTGCCATGCCGACACCGGTAGAAGTATTACTGTTCTGCTGGGGCTCATTAGACAAGCCGGGCCCGGTGTCCGATACGATGATCCGCAGATTTTCACCGATCAACCGAGCGCTGACCATAATGTCCGCCCCCTCTTCCCTTGGCGTCACAGCATATTTGATCGCATTTTCCACCAATGGTTGCAAAAGCAGCGAGGGGATAAGGCCCTTTGCAGCCTCCGGTTCAATGTCAAACTTGGTCCTAAGCCGTTCTTCAAAACGCATTTTTTCAATTTCAAGATAGAGCTTTAGCGTATCCACCTCTTGTGAAACGGTCACTTTGCCCTCCGCCTCGTTAATCAATGTGAAACGCAGGAAGGAGGACAGCCGCGACAGCATTGCGTTGGCCTGGTCGGTCTGTTTAAGCAACACCAGCGTGGAAATACTGTTCAGCGTGTTGAACAGGAAATGGGGGTTAAGCTGATAACGCAGCATGGTGAGCTGCGCGCTTGTTGCGGCCGCCTCTAAGCGCAGCATTTGATCCTGCTGTTCTTCGGCTCGCACAAAGAAATTAATCGCATAATATAGCGCCGTCCACGCGCCAACCAGGGTGATATCAAGATAGAGCGAGCCCAAAAATAACTTGGCGAAAGAGCTATCGTCGGCGGATTGGCGAATTGTCTGGAATACCCAAACATCAATATAGGCGAACAGAAACGAACCCAAAATGACAGCAATCAAGGTGGTGCCCCAGGTTACAACCGGTTTCCGGTCGATCACCAGACGGTAGATAACCGAGAGCAAAAGCGTGATCGAAAATCCCGTTGTCATCTGAATCAGGATTTGCGCAAAAAAGCCCCATGGTTGATCAAGGCCAAAACCCGACGTGATGCGCAAGATAAGCGCGCCAGTCCAACCAAGCGCATGCAAGCTCCAAAACGCGCGGTTTTTGTTGGAGAAAAATGGCTCATCAGCAAGTTGTTCGATCACTGCCATAGAACAGCATTAGCGGCTTTTTGCCGCAGCATGAAGCCTTTGTTTCACAGGCACAGTTGTGATAGAAATTCCGGTATAGAGACTAGGAGACGGAAAATGGACGGGAATGTGAAGGATCGAGCGACCTTTAGCGATATGGCAGACAGCACCCAGGAAGACTGGGAAGCCATTATGGTAGAGCAGCGCGAATATGCGCCAAATGGCGGCAAACGCGTGCTCGACCATCTCAAGCTGTTGGATGGCGATTTTGGCGGCTTTCCCGTCGACCGCCTAACCCACTGCCTGCAAACGGCGACGCGGGCGCACCGTGACGGTAAACCCGACGACTATGTGGTAATGGCATTGATCCACGACATTGGCGATACGCTGGGCGCATTCAACCATCCCGACATTGCCGCGGCAATCATCAAACCATTTGTTTCAGAAGAACTGCATTGGATTGTTCAACATCATGGGATTTTTCAAGGCGTGAATTTCTTCCATCATATCGGCCTTGAACGCGACATGCGCGAACAGTTTCGCGGACACGAACATTTCGCCGCGACCGAAGAGTTTATCAACAAATATGACTGCCCGGCCTTTGATCCGGATTATGACACATTGCCGCTTTCGTTTTTCGAACCGATGGTGATGAAGCTGTTCGAGCGCCCGCTAAACAGCATTTACAAAAAGGCGATGTGAGCGGCGTAAAACAACGCTGTTCATGCAGCACCGAAGATAGAAGGGGAGGCCAAGATGATTGGCCGCCCTTTTCTTTCGATAAAAAAAGGGCGGCTCGTGAAGGCCGCCCTAAAAAAATGTCGATTAGATTGTTAGATCACGGCGCGTTATCGGCTTTGCCGAATGAAGCGTAATTCTCGTTACCTACAAAACCAAATTTAGTGATCTGGGTCCGGCGGACAGCCGCTAGAACTTTATCCACTGTATCATAATTTGCATTCGGTGCAGGTTGGAATTGAAGCTCTGGCTCAACTTCCATTGATTTGGTTTGCTGCAAAAACTGAGTCACCTGGTCCAGCGTAATCGGCGAACCATTCCAAAGGATTTGGTTGTTTTCCTCGATGATAATCTTGTTGATCACCGGATCAGGCAGATCCTGCTGATTGTCATCAGGGTTGGGCACCGGCAGGTCAATATCGACCGCGTGGGTGATCGGAGGGATAGTGATGATGAACATGATGAGCAAAACAAGCATGACGTCGATCAACGGCGTCGTATTCATTTCCATCATCGGCGTGCCATCATCCTTGCCGCCACTCATTGC
>CAKZNA010000057.1 GCA_937129355.1 uncultured Sphingomonadales bacterium
TCGCGCTGGTCGCGTCGTTGATTGTGACGCCGGTCCGCTCTGCGGAAATCCAGTCGGTATTCGGAATTTTCGCTCCGGATGTTGTGCCATTATAGGTGAAGACAATATCGTCACCGGGGTCAATCTGAGACAGATCGGGTATCTCGCCATAGTCGGCGTCGAGCACATTAAGCTGCGGCAGTTTCAGCTGCTTCACAGCATCCTGAATCCAGACATTGCCGAAGCTTTCCCATGCAGCAACCGTGGCTGGACGCGCGCCCAGCATATTCCACATGGCAAGTTCAACCGCGCCAGTATCGGACGCCGGAACAATGCCGATCAGATAATCGTCGGGAATGCCAAGCAATTCGCGGCTGAGGTCGATGGCATATTTCAGCCTGCCCTTACCGACTTTCGAACGGTGGGACCGGCCCATTGCAGATAGGTTAAGTTTATCCAGCGACCAGCCGGGAAATTTGGCGGTCGGCCCCGAAGAAAAATTCGGGCATTCTGGTTTCAAGGTAGGCTCCGGGCGCAACTCCGGTGTCGGCGCAGTTTCAACTGACATTATATGCTTCTCCTTACAGAGAGCTCGCGCGGCGTTGGGACCGCGTGGCCCGTCGCCGCGTTTAGACACGGCGACGGTGGAGTCAAGCGTTATCAGATGGCGTGGCCTTAGTAGCCTTTCTTGCGGAATAGCTCTTTACCCCGGCGCCCGACATATAGTTTTTCAAACGTCACGGGATGGAAATAAGCCTCGACCTTCATGCCTTCCGGTGTCTTGCCATATACTTCATAACAGCCGCCATCGACCTTGCTCTTACGGACTTCCCAGCCCTGCTTTTTCAACTTGGTTTCAAGAGCATCTCGTGTTTTCCAACCTGATTGAGGACCGGCTTCGCATTTGACTTTACCTGTCGCCGATGCCGGACTGGCAGACATTGTTGCAATCGCTGTGGCAGCGGCCAAAGTTAGAATTGAGATATTACGCATTTTCATACTCCTTATTTTTTGTTCCGATAGATTTTACGATGCGCGCCAGCACCAAAAGAAATAGCGGGATGAAATGGACAAGGGCTCCACCCATCCCGTCATGCACCCATATCCAATGTAGCAGGGTCAATATTGCTGCAGGATAAACGAGCCGTTGGAGCCTTTTCCAACCTGCCTTTAATATCTGCATGGATCGGTCGTTGCTGGTCATCGCGAGCGGCACCATCAAAATGAGCGCGAGCCATCCAGTCCAAATGCTAGCGATAGGCAATTCCGACAAGATCGATGGCAAGTCGCCCATATCAACCACATAGAAAACCAGATGCAGCACCGCATAGAAAAACGCCGCAAGCCCCAGATATCGCCTGCGCGCCAAGCACCAGCGTAGCCAACCGCGCGAACCAAAAACGTCAATTGCGGGGCCAATCATCATGGCCAATATCATAAACCGCGCAGACCATTCACCGGTCGGGTGCAGCATATCCATTGTATCAATACGGCCAGACCACCAACCAGCCGTGGCCAACGCGGCGGGAACCGACAGCAAGAGCCAAAAGAAAATTCTATTATTGAGAATCGTTCGCATCAAGGAATCGATAGTCCGTTGGTGCGGCGCGGTCAATGTTATTTCCGTTTAACGGATGTTAACCAGAAACCCGTCAAATAACGGTCATGAGAAACACCCGAAATTTGATCTTCCTGGCCACCATTGCGCTTGCGGGCTGCATTCCCGGAAAAAAGAATGATGGGATAGAAATTTCTGACCGCAAAAGCTTTTCCTCCCCTTCTGCGCAGCAATGTCTTGGAAATTTGAAATCTGACAAAGTCAGCTTCCGTCCGCTTGCCAATCGCGATTATGGCGGCGGTTGCAAGGCGCATAACGCGGTGCAGCTTTTGAATTTCGGGACGCCGACCACCAATCTTGGCCCGATGACCTGCAATCTGGCAAATGGTTTTACCGATTGGACCCGCGATGTTGTCCGTCCGGCAGCGCGCAAATATCTGGGGAGCAAACTTGTCCGTATCGAAACATCAGGCACCTATAGCTGCCGCCGGGTGAGTGGCAGCGGCAATCTGTCACAGCATGCTTTTGCCAACGCAGTTGATGTTTTTGCCTTTGTGCTCGCCGATGGCCGCAAGATCACGGTTCTGAACGGATGGAGCGGGAAGAAAACCGAACAGCGTTTCTTGCGGCAAATCCATGCCGATGCCTGCGGACGTTTCGGAACCGTGCTTGGTCCCAAATATAACCGCCAGCATGCCGATCATTTTCACCTCGATATGTCACCATCACGTGTAAAAGGAACGCCTTTTTGCCGATAGGGCATGGCGTTATTTCGCCAACCCGCTAAACAGGTGAAATGACAAATAAAGATATTAAAGATCGCCGCTTTTACGAAGCCAAACAGGAAGCCCGTTTTGCCGAGGCGGCACCGCATGAAACCCCGCAAACGCAGGATCCGGCTTATAAGCTGGCCTTCCAGGATAATGATTTTCTGCTCCGCGATGAGCTACGCCCTGTTCGGTTTCAGCTCGAACTTCAAAAACCCGAAATGCTCCTCAATGAAGCAGAGATCGCATCAACTTTGGTGATATATGGCTCTGCCCGCATTCCGGAACCGGCCAAGGCGGATGCCTTGCTGGAAGCAGCAACCGATGAACGCAGCAAGATTATCGCGGGACGCCTTAAAGAAAAGTCGCGCTATTATGAAGAAGCCCGCAAGCTAGCTTCGTTGGCCAGCGATTGCGGCATCACATCTGACGACGGACAGCGGCATTTTGTTGTCTGCTCGGGCGGCGGGCCTTCCATCATGGAAGCCGCCAATCGCGGTGCGGATGATGTCGGCAAGGAATCCATCGGTTTGAATATTGTTTTACCGCATGAGCAAGCACCGAATGAATATGTTACGCCTAGCCTGAGTTTCCAGTTCCACTATTTCGCGCTGCGCAAGATGCATTTCCTGATGCGTGCGCGGGCGCTTGCAGTATTCCCTGGCGGTTTTGGTACGTTTGATGAATTTTTCGAAACGCTCACGTTGATTCAAACAGGCAAGATGGAACCGATACCGATTTTGTTGTTTGGCAAAGGTTTCTGGAGCCGCGTGATCAATTTTGAAGAATTGGCGCTGGAAGGCACCATCAGCACGAAAGATCTCGATCTATTTCAGATGGTCGATAGCGCTGATGAGGCTTGGAATATCGTGAAGCGATTTTATGACCTAACCTGCGATTAAGCTGGCCAAACCGGGTGCAGACTATTTCTGCTCTTTCAGATATTCAATCAGAAGTTTCCGCTCGCCTGCGTCTTTAATACCGGCAAAGCTCATTTTATTGCCGGGCACGAATGTGCGCGGATTTTCGATATAACCGTCTAGATTGGCATCATCCCAAACGCCGCCTTTGGCTTTCAGCGCAGGCGAGAAGTTAAACCCTTCAACCGAGGCCACAGCCCGGCCAGCGACCCCGTGGAGATTTGGGCCGAGACCGCTTGCTGCGCCTTTTTCGACCTTGTGGCAGGCAACGCAGCGCTTGAATATCTGCTCGCCAGTTAGCGCAACCGCTTCGGTTTGCGCTTGGCCGGATGATGCCGAATCTGTGCTTTCTGTGGGTGCGTCACTGCTACCGCAAGCAGCAAGCAGCAATGGGGCGGCCAGAAAAGCAGCGCGGATCATTCAGCCGGAGCTTCTGCCGCTGGCGCCTCTGCGGCTTCACCTTCCGCCGGAGCAGCCGCATCGCCGTCGGCGGCGATTTCTTCAGGTGCTGGCAGTGGCAGGTTTGAACCCTGACTATTCATATATAGCAAGATCGCGGCGCGGTCTTCGGCTTTGCCGAGGCCGGCAAAGGTCATCTTGTTTCCTGCGACAAATTTCTTGGGGCTTTTCAGCCAGCTATTCAAAGATTCAAAAGTCCACGTTCCGCCAACACCTTTAAGCGCGTCTGAATAGGCAAAGCCGCCGCCTGCAATCGGCTTCCCAACGATACCGTGCAAATTTGGACCGACGCCATCCGCGCCGCCAGAATTGATCGTGTGACAAGCCACGCATTTTTTGAACACGGTCTCGCCCTTGGTCATGCCATCAGCTTCCATTGACGCGGCCATGGCGTTAGCAACGGGCATATCGGCTTCTTTACCGCCCCCACCGGAGCTCTCAACGCCTTGAATGACATAGCCCTGCTTGCCATCATGTGCCGGTGCGGCGTGAAAAACTTCGCCGAATAATATGCTGGAACCCAGCGCGACAATGCCTGCGCCCAATACCCAGCCAGCAATGGTGTTGTTATCGCTCATCTTGCAAAAGCCCCAAAATAGTGTCCGCAGGAAAGCATGTATCCCGCGCGTATGGATTGAATCTACCGCTCCTCTAATGCGGCTTCTTTTCACGTGCAAGTGCGTATCTGCTTCATCGGGTTGCATCGCGCGAAATTCCATTATGACTTGTCGCACTGCCAAAGCTGTCCTATCGCCGCGCGCATAATGAACAGCTATCCCGCTATTGCCCTGAAACAGGTCGAAGAAATGGCCGCCAAGGCAGCGACTGACACGTCGCGCGCGGTTAGCTTTCAAGGTGCGCCGGGGGCCAATTCGCATTTGGCTGCGCTTGAATATGATGACGATTGCCTTCCCCTGCCTTGCTTTTCTTTTGAAGACGCAATTGATGCGGTGAAGGAAGGCCGTGCTGACCGAGCCATCATTCCGATTGAAAACAGCCTGCATGGCCGCGTTGCGGATATTCACTTTCTGCTTCCTGAAAGCGGCCTATCTATCACCGCGGAACATTTCCTTCCAATCCGCCACAGCCTGATGGCGAAAAGCGCCGACGCAAAGCTGAGTTCTGCCATGAGCCACCCACAAGCGCTCGGCCAATGCCGCCGCTATTTGCGTGAACATGGCATTATCCCAATCGCTTATGCCGACACTGCCGCCGCCGCGGCATTTGTGGCAGGTAGTGATGACGAAGGTGCGGGCGCGATTGCCCCCAAAATTGCCGCGGAACTTTATGGGCTGCATCTCGTCAACGATGGTATTCAGGATGCCGATCACAACACCACGCGCTTTGTTGTTCTGGCGCGCGATCCGGTGGAGTTATCACCGGAGGCCGGGACATTGATGACCACTTTCATTTTCGAAGTAAAGAATATCCCCGCCGCGCTGTATAAGGCGATGGGCGGATTTGCGACCAATGGCGTCAATATGAC
>CAKZNA010000058.1 GCA_937129355.1 uncultured Sphingomonadales bacterium
GTTGTTTGCCGCAGCGAACAGTTCATTAATGCCATCATCCATGCCCCAGCGCGAAGGTGGGTTTAGGCCCTTTGGTCCCGGGACATAACTGCCGATGACCTTAAAGAGTCGGCCGATAAAGCTGTCTGGCGTCCAGTTGGCCATGCCGATTTTGCCGCCGGGCTTGCAAACCCGAAGCAATTCTTTGGCAACGGTTTCCTGATCAGGTGCGAACATAGCGCCGAATGTGGAAACTACGGCATCAAAACTTGCATCTTCGAACGGGAGTGCTTCGGCCTCAGCCAGACGAAAGGCCATGGTAAGCCCCTCTGCCAACGCCCGGGTAGCACCCTGTTCAAGCAATGCCTCGACATAATCAGTTGACGTTACCTCACAGAATCTGTGTGCAGCGGCAAGCGAACAAGCGCCGTTGCCGGCAGCAACGTCAAGTACGCTTTGACCACCGCGAAGATCCATATCCTCGCATAGGTTTTCGGCCACGATCTGCAGAGTGACGCCTACGGCTGAATAATTCCCAGTGCCCCATGCGATTTGCTGTTTGGCTTTGATCGCTGCGAAGTCAGGTGTTTCGGTTTTGTTTATTGTATCAAGCATTATATTCTCCAATGAGTTAATTTGCAACAAGGACATCTCGCTGCGATGACCAATGATTAGACGTTGATTTTCATCAAAGCTTGATGTGGGTTTGGTGAAAATATGAGGAATCTTGAGGGAATCCTGTCGATGCTTGAAGATTGGGCCAATTTGGCGCAAACTGGCGCATATCGAAACCATGGGATTGGCGAAAAACATGCAGTTTGGCGAATGCAAACTCGATTTGACCGCCGGTGAATTGCGCCGGGCCGGAAAGACGGTACCGCTTGAACCGCGCGCGTTTGAATTGCTGTCCTATTTGGCGCGTAACCCCGGCCGCCTGCTCGACAAGGACGAACTCAATCGAGAAGTATGGGACGGACGGATCGTATCAGATACCGCTCTTTCGACCTGCATCAAGGCAGTGCGTCAGGCGATTGGCGATGATGGCAAGAAACAGGATGTGATCAAAACCATCCATGGTCGCGGTTTTCGCTTTGTAGCCGAGATAAAGTCGAACGAGAAACGGGAGATTAGTAAATCTCGCGGTGAAAAGCCGGTGATCGCTGTCACGCCGTTCGCCAACCTTTCGGGCGACGACAGCGAAGACTGGTTCGCCGATGGATTAACGGCTGATATAATTGGTGCACTTGCCCGGCACCGCTGGCTTATCATGATCGCGCGCAATTCAATGATGCGCTTCAAAGATGAAAACGCGTCGGTCAGGAAGGTCCACGAAGCAACGGAGGCTGACTATATAGTCGAAGGAAATGTCCGTAAGCAGGGCGAACGCGTGCGTGTCTGGGTTCAATTGATAGAGGCCCGTGACGAGACCTGTCTTTGGAGCGAACGTTTTGATCGTGAGTTTTCGGACATTTTTGATGTACAGGATACCATTACGCAGACGATTGCGGCGCGGCTCGAACCGGCGATTGGCAGCGAAGAACGCAAACGCGTGGCGGGGGCGGTTGGCGGCCATGATCTGAGAGCTTGGGAAGCTTACCATCTAGGCATCGGCCATTTTTTCAAATTCACTATGGAAGACAATCACAAAGCACAGGAGCTGCTTTCCAAGGCACGAAAACTCGATCCAGATTTTGGCGAAGCGCAGGCATGGTGGGCTTACTCGGTCGTGCTCGGCACTGTTTACTGGGATACGGAACCGAACGAGGAAATACTCGCAGAAGCACTTGATGCGACACAAAATGCTCTCTCTACAGACGGCGACAATGCAATTTTTCATGCGCTGAAAGCCCGCGTACAACTCGCACGGTGCGAATATGAAACTGCAATAGAGGGTAACAAGCTTGCCATCGAACTCAACCCAACGCTCGCAGCCGCTTTTTGCGGATTAGGAGATTCCTACACCTATTTGGGAGATTATGAAAAAGCGATTGATCATTTTGAACAGGCTATCACCTTGAGCAGTAACGATCCTCAGCGATGGGCATTTTTCACGTATGGTGCGCTGGCCTGTATCTTTCAGGGCAATTTTGAAAAGGCCGTGCGTTGGGTGGAACAGGCATCACATATCCCCAATCATCAATATTGGACCTACGCCCATAAGGCAGTGGCATTGGCCGGGCTCGATCAGCTCAACGACGCCGCCGCCGCTTTGGCGCAGGCACAAAAGATGGAGCCGCAGTTAAACCTGAGCTTTGCGCGAGAGAGGCTCTATTATCTGCGCGATGAAGGGCAACTGACCGCATATCTCAACGGACTGAAACGTGCGGGCGCCAAAGATTGATGTTTCGAAGAAAATTTGGATTAGAAATGACATTGAGTAAGCGCCCCCTGAGTTCGTTCGGGTGAATTTAGGGATAGCGAACAGCCGTCCGACGATATCTCCTGGTAGCCCGACGAGAACTAAATGTATCTGTTGCATATGCGCGTACCAACGACAGTCATTACCGCTTTTGCACCCGAAGCGGACATTCCATCTAGGGTTTCGCTTGTGAAGGATTGATTGCTTTAAAGACACCAAGTGCATGGCCTTATGGTTCATTGCGTTCTAGAAATTCTTTGATTGCCTCGACCGCCGCCAGTTCATCGAGCATCGGGGCATGCCCTCTGCTTGGAACAACAACCTGCGAAAATAGTGCGCGGTGGCGATCGGCCATCTTGGTGACTGTCTCGGGAGACAATATATCCGATGTCGCGCCGCGTATCGACAGGGTGGGTATACCGGATAACAGATTCCACATTGGCCAAAGGTCGGCTGGCGTTGCGGAGGGTTTTTCGCCTGCCAAACCCTCGGCAATTGCCGGATCATGGGCAAGCGTGGGGATTCCGTTTTTCCTCGCAATAAAAGTCCGGCGCGCAAAATTTAGCCAGTCTTTGTCGCCATAATCCGGTAAAGAACAAGCATTGATCTGCTTACAATATTCCGCTGCATCAGACCAATTTGCGACGTCCACTTTCTTGCCGACATATTGTTGCAGTCGTTCGATTCCAGCCGGAGATACTTCCGGACCGACATCGTTCAAAATCAGCGAATAAATCTTTTCAGGGTACATCGCAGCCATGAGCATCGCAATTATTCCGCCCATCGACGTGCCCAACAATATTGTGCGTTCAACATTTAGCGATTTGAGCAATGCAAACATGTCCTGCGCATAAATCTGAGGCGTATAATTTGCCGGAGAGGTATCATATTCCGACAGCCCGCGTCCGCGCTGATCAGCAACAATCAAACGGTAATCAGGCTGTAATATCTCCGCAATATTCTCGAAATCGGCACTGTTACGGGTCAGGCCGTGCATCATCAATATTGGTATGCCATCGGTGCAATCATCATAGATCCGCGCATAAAGGTCCAACCTGTCATCCGCGCTCCGATAGACATGGCCCTTATAGCCAGCAGACAAGCCGATCATTCCACCCACTCGCTACGCAAATGTTTGCCTGCCAGCGCCATCAAAGCGGCGGCGGCAACATAGAAGATCAGCGCCGACAATATGGCATAACGCAGGCCATCATCGCCGTAAGTCTGACTAAACTGGTCTGACATGGCACCAAGGATCAACGTGCCGAAGCCCAAGCCGATAAGATTGTTGATAAACAGGAAGCTTGCCGATGCGGTGGCGCGCATGGTGGCCGGCACAAGATGCTGGACAGCAGATAATACCGGCCCAAGCCAAACATAGGCCAAGGCTTGCGGAATTAGAAAAAACAGAAATGCGGCGGTGGTGGACGAGGACAATATTCCGCCAGCAAACAATGGCACGCCCAGTATAAATGATATCGCGGGCAGCCATGCATATGCAGCGCGGTCTTTCTTCCCGAAATAATCTCCAAGCCAACCGCCCGCGAGAACGCCAATCGTGCCGCCTATCAGCAAGATAGCCCCGTAAAACTGTGACGTGCCAATCAGATCAAGACCGAAACTCCGCTGCATTAGGCTGGGCAACCAAAAGGCTATGCCATAACCGCAAAGCGAGCTCATGGAAGCGCCAAACGACAGGAACCAGAAGCTCTTTTTGGCGGCCAATATATGAAATACCGTGCTGACTTTTTCTGCAGGCTCACCCGGTGAAGGTTCAGCCGCTGGCACCTTTTTAGGCTCGCGAACTATCAGTCTGAACAAGGGAGCGATGACCACGCCGGCGACACCCACCGCGATAAATGCGGTGCGCCATTCGATCATTTGCGCGACATAGCCGCCAAACAGCACGCCCGCTGCCGATCCCAAAGGTATGCCGAGCGAATAGATTGCAAGAGCCCTTGCCCGTTCATGGCTGGGGAAATAGTCGGAGATAAGCGCATAGGATGGCGCAACGCCGCCCGCCTCACCAACACCTACCCCAAGGCGAAAAAGAAACATCTGCCAAAAATTGGTGGCCATGCCGCAAAGCGCGGTAAAGCCGCTCCAGACAGTCAGTGAAATTGTAATCACCCAGGTCCGGCTAGTTTTGTCGGCGATGAGCGCCAACGGGATGGCTAGGGTTGAATAAAGCAGCGCAAATGCAATGCCGCCCAGCGCGCCCAACTCTGTATCGCTTAATCCAAGATCGGATTTGACCGGAATGGCAAGGATACCGAGAATCTGCCGGTCGAGAAAATTGAACGTATAAACCAGCAGAAGCATGCCGAGCACGACCGCGCGATATCCGCGGCCATGCTCGGTTGAGATTGTTGAAATGGGTTGGGTCAGAATTTAAATCCAGCTGTTACAAACACCTGACGCGGGTTACCATAAAATGCCGTAAGCGTCCCCTCTGTTCCAAGCGATCCGATCGGCAGGCCATTTCCGCCCGGGATAATCGCGCCCGTCGTCGGGTCAGCCACAACGAAAGTGTAACCCGACGTTTTGTAGCGTTTATTGGTCAGGTTTTTGCCGTGGAGGCCAATGCTCCAGCGATCATCAGGTGCCGTGTAAACGAGGCTGGCATCCCAAAGCGCGAAGCCCTTTTGATCGATAAAGGGATTGGCGATTTCAAACTGGTTGGTCTTGCTACGATAAGACAGCGTCGTTCCGAAATAGAGATCACCATCACCGATCGGCGTTGAATAGGAGAATGTACCGCTCGCTGTCCATTTCGGAGTGTTCTGCACGTCACGGAAAGCAGAAACGTCGGTCGGCACACCAGCTATATTGGTGATATATTCGTTATACTCGGCATCTATATAGCCCAGTGAGCCAGATAGCGATAACCGGTCACCCGCAGCCATGAGGTCTTCACCCAGCCGTGCATTCGCTTCGAATTCGACCCCCTTGAAGGTGGCCTTGCCTGCGTTGGACACGACACCGCAGAAAGTTGCAAAGCCGCCAACATTACAAGCGACCGAGCCAGGTATTTGCACGTCGGTATAATCGGCATAGAAGCCAGCAATGGCGAGCGAAAGTCCGCCATCAAACAGATTGCCCTTATAGCCAATTTCATAGCTGTCGACTTTTTCCGGCGCGAAGCTCAGGAAGTTTGCAATTTCGGCATCTGTGGGTGCTCCCGGAATTGCGGCTGGCGCATTCACGCCCACTCCGCGCGGATCGAACCCGCCGCCTTTGAAGCCTTGCGAGTAGCTGGCATAGATATTGTGATCCGGATTAGGCTTGAAGCTCAGCGATGCGCGCGGCGTGAATTTTTTGAACTTGCGGCTACCGGAAAAATTGGTGCTCGGGCCGCCAAATGGAATTCCCGCACCGCCAAATTCAGGTGAGCCGCCGCCGAGATAGTTCTGCCGAAGAATGTCCGCGCTCCGTTCGTCCCATGTATAGCGTCCGCCGACGGAAATGCTGAACTGATCGGTAAAATCATAGGTGAAGTCACCAAAGACAGCATAGGTTTCGGTATCTACGGCGGCTTCGGTAAATGCGGTAAAGCCGCCGAATGTCGTAAACAGCCGTACATCAAAGAGCGTATCCGCCTTGGCATCAAGATAATATAGGCCGACCAGCCCCTGAAGTGCGCCGCCATCATAAAGTAGCTGAAATTCCTGACTGAGTTGCTCATTGCGATAAAGAGCTGGAACGTCGAGATCGACAGCTGGTAACGCGTCAAAATCAATCGGGGATGCGCTATCATCTTTGCGCCAAGCACTGATCGAACGCAAGGTCAGGCTATCGCTGAGGTCGACGGTTATGTTCATTGCCAACCCGTAAGATTCAACTTCCTGTATCGGATCATTAAGCGCGCCGCGCGTATCATATACGTCGGAAAGAACGGGAGCGCCCGATGCCTGCCCCGGTATAAGACGGTGCCCGCCGCGCGGGTTGCTTTCGTCCTTTGTATAGTCGCCCGAAATGCGGATGAGCACTGGCTCACCATAGCCACCAAATTCTAGAGTACCGCGTGCCGCCCAAATGTCTTTATTGTAATTTTCGAGGCCATTGGTGAGATTATCGCCAAAGCCGCCACGCGATAGCCGCGCGACCGAACCGCCAATGCGGAATTTATCTCCAATCGGTGCTGAGGCCGTCAAGACGCCTTCAGCCTGATTATAAGAACCGTAAGTACCTTTTACTTTAACCGAAAAATCCTGCGGCAGTTGGCGGGTCACATATTTTACCGCACCACCAATTGTATTGCGGCCGTAAAGCGTCCCCTGCGGGCCGCGAAGAATTTCAATCCGTTCGACATCATAGATATCAAGGACAGCAGCCTGCGGACGATTGAGATAGACATCATCAAGATAGATGCCGACGCCCTGTTCAAAGCCCGAAACGGGATCCTGTTGACCTACGCCGCGAATGAACGCGGTGAGCGTTGAATTGGTCCCGCGTGACGCCTCTAGCGTCGTGTTAGGCGTTGACTGTGCAAGATCGGTAATATCCAGCGCGCCCTGCTTTGCAAGTTGATCACCGCTATAGGAAGTGACGGCGATTGGAACATCGACAAGTCTTTCTTCGCGCCGACGTGCGGTTACCAGAATTACGTCATCATCGCCGCCTTCTTCTGCGCTTGCGTCCGAATTTTGTGCATAGGCAGGAGCGATAACGAGACCTCCCATTGCTACAGATGTTAGGGCCGCAAGACGAATGGCGCGTTGAAAATTTCTCATAATGTCCTCCAAAATCGATGACGTAAGCGTTCATTTTTCCGGTATCTGTTTGCCAAATACTGAAACATGAACCATCTTTCAACTTATAAATTGAGCTGATATAGTTTATCGTGGACAAACGTGCCAAAAAGGCCACAGTCGCTGCAGAGGTAGAGTTGAACAAGATGGTTGAAAAACAAACTGCAAAAACTCCGCGAACCGAGCGTGGTCGCAGGACAATGCGGGCAATACTTGATGCGGCTGCTATTGAATTTGGCGCCAATGGCTTTGGTGAAACGTCCATTGTTTCCATTACACAGCGTGCGAAGGTGGCGCTGGGTAGCTTCTACACTTATTTCGACAGTAAGGAGGAGGTGTTTCGCGCGCTGGTAAAAGATATGAGTGCGCGTGTTGGGGAACATGCGGCGACCGCCATGACAGGAGATGAAACCGCGCTTGAAAGAGAGAGTGTAGCCTTTACAGCTTTCCTGCGATTCGCACGTGAGCATAAAGAAATTTACCGCATCATTGATGAAGCCGAATTTGCCGATCCCGAAAGCCACCAGGCGCATTATGAAGGCGCCGCTAGCCGAATTTTTGATCGCCTTATGGAAGGAGCAAATACCGGCGAGCTAAACGATAGCTTAACCGAAGCCCATGCCTGGGCAATAATGGGTATGAATGTTTTTCTCGGCCTTCGCTACAGCGTCTGGACCGAAGATAAATCAGTCGAAGACATCGCTTCGGTAGCAAATCAGATTTTGACGGCAGGGATAGTTAGACGCTGAAGCAAAGCGCAGGTTTCGGTATTGCATAAAACCAATGACTTCCCCCTGCGGCACAAAAGCCAGGGCGACTTTTGTAATGTCTGCTTTACCCCGAAAGTGGACGTTAAAACACGGGACCGGTTATCACTTAGACAGCGGCAGGTTGGCCGCTTTCCATGCCTTGACCCCGCCATCTACATCAGTGATATTTGAAAAGCCCATCTTTTCCATCAGCGCAGTCGCTTTGCTGCTCCGACGCCCTGACCCACAATAAACGACATAGTGAGTGCTTTTATCTAGCTGAGCAATTTTCTCTGGGAAATCGGCATTCAAGAAATCAATATTTTGTGCACCGTTGATATGACCCGACTTAAATTCTTGAGGCGTGCGCACATCCAGCAAAATTCGATCTTGGTTTGTGTTCAGCAACTCGCTCGCGGCGGCGACACTGATCAAGGTAATAGCTGGGCTATGTGACGATATACTGACCGGCGCAGGTTTTGTTTCGGCGGTCGTGCATGATGCTACTCCTGACCCCAGGAGAGCAATTCCGATAATCTTCCAATATGACATGTTTTTCCTTTTCCCTGGAGAGTGTTTTGGCATTCCGGCCGTTGGCTTCGTGAAGGGAAATGCGCTTTATAATATTTGGGCAAAACCTGCCGTACCCGCTTTGGCCTCGCTGATGTCGGGTACCCTATCGCCTCGAATGATCTGTTCCAGAGCCTTACCCGGATTAGATGCGCCAACCAAAATCGCCTCCATGGACCGAACGCAAAGCTCTACTTTGTCGTCAGCAAGATCATACCAGATTTGCTTGGATACGCGTCTCGTCTTAACGAGCTCTGCGCGCCTGAGTTCGGCAAGCTGCTGACTTAGCGCTGGCTGACCAATTCCTGTCGCCGCATCAATTTCCCCAACCGTATGCTCACCAGTTGCAAGGAATGAGAGGATCATCAATCTTTGGGGCTGAGCATAGGCTTTGAGCTTTTCGACGGCCGTATCCGCGCGGTCTCTATCTTCAAATATTGCCGTCATGATTGATCCAGTTTTCGGCAAAACCATTGTGGGTCATTTTCTATCTCGGTAGCTATTGATGCGGGACCGGCGAGTAACTCTTCGCCAGACACCCAACCTTCAGGTGCAAGTGCAGTGCCGTCACTTACCGCTTGCAATGCAGTTACGAGCCGCAGCATTTCGTCCACCGAACGGCCAACATTATGCGGATAGCATGTTGAAGCACAAACGATTCCTTCGGGATTAATAAAAAATGTAGAGCGCATGGCAGCGGAATCTGTCGAGCCGTCATCGATCATACCATAAGCACGGCCTACAGCCATGCTTGGATCTTCGACGATTGGAAAAGAAATTTCCGTATCGAACTGTTCGCGAATGGCGGTCACCCAGGCAATATGTGAATTGAGACTATCTACCGACAGGCCAAGCAACTCGACATCAAGCTTCGAGAATTCAGCCTGTCGCTTAGCCAGCTCGATAAATTCAGTCGTGCAAACGGGTGTGAAATCGGCTGGATGGGAAAAGAAAATCAGCCATTTACCGCGATAGTCAGAAAGCTTGACTGGACCAAGCGTCGTCCTCGCATCGAAATCTGGCGCGGCGTCGCCAATGCGCAGGGGTTTTACCTGCTCGTTCAAACCTTCAGCCATTCAGTCTCCTCCTTGCTCTTGGGTGGCATTGATCGCCTATTGACGCAACATATATAGTGTATTACATGATTTATGTAAATATGAAATTAAAGGATTCGTCATGGTTGATTCAGTTTTGCAACATGCGACGCAGCAGGTCGCGAACTCCCAACGGAATGTTCCGCAAATCGAGGCATTTTTCGACAACAGCACTTTCACCGTCACCTATGCTGTCCATGATCCAGAGACAAAATGCGCCGCAATCATCGACAGCGTGTTTGATTTTGATCCGGCATCCGGGCGGACGTCTTTTGATTCTGCCGATGAAGTAATCGCTTATGTAAAGGAGCGTAATCTCAAGGTCGAATGGCTGCTTGAAACCCATGCGCACGCCGACCATCTTTCTGCGGCGCCGTATCTTCAAGAAAAGCTCGGCGGCAAAATCGCCATTGGTGAGCATATCGTCACGGTGCAGGATGTGTTCGGCAAATTGTTTAATGCTGGAACCGAATTCCAGCGCGATGGTTCTGATTTCGATCATCTTTTCGCCGATGGTGATACTTTCAAGATTGGCAATCTTGATGTCACGGTGATGCATGTTCCGGGACACACGCCCGCGGACATCGCTTATGTGATTGGCGATGCGGTGTTTATTGGTGATACGATGTTCATGCCAGATTATGGCTCTGCGCGAGCCGATTTCCCCGGCGGCGATGCGCGTAAACTCTACCAATCCATGCGGCGACTTTTGTCACTGCCCAATACCACTCGCCTGTTCATGTGCCATGATTATTTGCCAGAGGGCCGGGATGAATATGTCTGGGAAACCACCGTTGAAGCGCAGCGGAAGGGCAATATTCATGCGCATGACGGGGTGAGTGAGGATGAATTCGTCAAAATGCGAACCGAGCGCGACAAGACACTGGATATGCCGCGCCTGATTATGCCTTCAGTGCAGGTCAATATGCGCGCTGGCCATCTTCCTCCCGCAGAGGATAATGGCATGCGCTATCTCAAAGTGCCGTTGAACGGCGTCTGATGCTCTCCGCTTTTCCTCATGCCATGCCACTGGAAGGGTTGATCGGCGGGCTAGTAATCGGCTTTGCCGCTGCATTAATGCTGCTGGGCCTAGGTAGAATTGCCGGAGTCAGCGGACTGGCTGCGCGAGCAACGGGCATTGCCGATAGCGGCACGCCTCGTAGCATAGCGATTGCCTTTGTCATCGGCCTACCGCTTGGAGCCTCTATTGTTTCGTTCATCGCTGGCGGCGTGGAAACACATTTTCCGTCATCCGTGATGCCACTCGTTATTGGCGGGTTGCTCGTCGGTTATGGCACGCGGCTTGGCTCTGGTTGCACCAGTGGTCACGGCGTTTGCGGAATGTCTCGCCTCTCCCCGCGTTCATTGCTTGCAACTGCAATATTTATGGGAATCGGCTTTGCTACCGTCGCTTTGATGCGCGCCGGAGGTTTTTTGTGACCCGGTTTCTCATTGCACTGCTCGCCGGAACATTATTTGGCGGAGGTCTCACATATTCGGGCATGGCCGACCCTGCGCGAGTTCAGGGATTTCTGGATATTTTCGGAAATTGGGACCCCACTCTCGCCTTCGTGATGGGCGGAGCCGTTATCGTCATGGCGATCGCGTGGCGGATCGCGCCTCGCATGGCCGGGCCGCTGTTCACCGGCGAATTTCATTTGCCGACCAAGTCTGAT
>CAKZNA010000059.1 GCA_937129355.1 uncultured Sphingomonadales bacterium
AATCTTGCCATGGGTAATGCGCAATGCCGCATCCTGGATGGAATAATCGGGGGCAACGATTGCCGGAGATTTTCCACCCAGTTCCAATGTCACTGGCGTCAGGTTTTTTGCCGCTGCGGACATCACGATGCGACCAACACGTGGCGAACCGGTGAATACCAGATGATCGAAGGGCAGAGAGGTGAATTCTGTCGGATCTGTGATTTCGCCTCCGAACACCGCTACTTCATCGGCGTCGAATGTCTCCGCCACGATGCGACGGATCACCTCGTTTGCTTGCGGTGTTTCCTCTGGCAACTTGATCATCGCCCGGTTACCCGCGGCAATCGCCGTTACCAGAGGTCCCAGCGACAGATACAGCGGCATGTTCCAGGGCGCGACGATTCCGACAACACCCTTGGGTTGGTACGTCACCTTCAACGAGTTCGGACCGGCAAACATCGCCTGTGGAGCGCGCTTTTCGGGGCGCATCCATTTTCCGACGTTGCGCCTGGCATGGTTAAGCACCCACAACGTGCCAATGACTTCGATCAGGCGACTCTCAAAAGCCGGACGGCCGCGGAAATCCGCATTAGCCGCTTCGGCAAAGACATCCTGATATCTGATGATCTGACGGCGTAGCTTGGCAAGCTTTGACTTGCGCGCGGCCTTGTCGGTTGGTGCTGTCGCCCTGCAAGCGGCCTGCTGCCTTGCTAGGGTGTCTTGAAGGACAGTCATACGCCCGCCTCCTTCATCGAGGCTTCGACCTGCTCGGTGACGGCTTTCACCATCTGAGACGCAAAGTTTCCGACCAGCGTGCCATTTTCCTGCAACGCGGCAATCTGCTCTCGCCGCGATCCACCGCCACGCTGATCGATTTCATGGCGCGCTCGAAAACCGGTCCCAAACGTCTGCGGGGTGGTCTTGGCGAGGGCTGGAGCCTGCCGCACAAGACCGGCACCGGACAGGTGCTAAAGCTGCTTGCCACCGCTTATAATGATGTTGGTATCCTAACCTCTCCCACTGGACGGCGCTATGCCGTGGTGGTGATGATTGGCGCGACCAACCGGCCAGTGCCAGAGCGGCAGGATTTAATGCAGGCGGTAACGCGAAGTGTGATTGCTTGCGAGAATGCGGGTTGGCATAGCTGCTAATCCTAATCCCGTATGCAGGACAATTAACTGTCCTACACCAGCATGTTGGTGATAAGCTGTTATTTATGTCAGAAGATTGCCTACAAAATTCGAATATCTTCCTTCCGATCAAATTGATGAATTTTGATATTCGCGTAGGTTATTTTTGGGGGTATACCCACCCTAACTTTCCTAACCTTTGGAATATTATTACATGAGCTTCACCCTGGATAATTTTGATCTCGACGCCTTCATCGCCTCCACTTTTGCCGAAGATCTCGGTTCAACGGGGCGCGATGTCACATCAGAAAGCGTCATTCCTGCCGACGCGATTTTTACCGGCGTGATGGATGCGCGGCATGAATGCGTTGTCGCGGGGCTTCCGGTGGCCGAGGCGTTTTTCCGGCATCTTGATCCAGCGGTTGAGATTGAAACTTTGGTGAGTGAAGGCGATGTCGTGGCGGCAGGAACAGACCTTATGCGCCTCAAAGGGAAAGGCCGGGCCTTGCTGACGGCGGAGCGCAGTGCGCTCAATACGGTGCAAAACTTAACCGGTATTGCCACCATGACCCGCGAATATGTCGATCGGATAGCTGGCACGGGTTGCACATTGCTGGACACACGCAAAACCATCCCCGGCCTGCGCCATTTGCAGAAATATGCGACCCGCATGGGCGGCGCGCAAAATCACCGGATGGGCCTTTGGGATGCCGCGATGATAAAGGATAATCATGTCGCGGTTGCGGGCAGCGCAGCCGAAGCGGTTAAGCGCGCGGTTGATCACGGCGTTGAGAAAATCATCTTGGAAGTTGACCGGATTGACCAGATCGAACCGGGAATCGGGGCGGGCGCGACGCATTTGCTGCTCGACAATATGGAGCCTGATACCTTGCGTGAAGCGGTGGCATTAATCGGTGGCCGCGTCGCGACCGAAGCATCGGGCGGTGTGACGCTAGAGACTATTCGCGGGAAGGCGGAAACGGGCGTAGATTTCATCAGCGTAGGCCGCCTGACACAAAGCGCGCCCGCAGCGGATATCGGTCTCGATTTTGCTCAGGTTTAGCGCGCTTTTTCTGGCGATTTTGCTCGCGGGTTCGGCTGTCGAACAATCGGTAAAT
The DNA here is from genome assembly GCA_937129355.1 of uncultured Sphingomonadales bacterium. GTDB lineage: Bacteria > Pseudomonadota > Alphaproteobacteria > Sphingomonadales > Sphingomonadaceae > Sphingorhabdus_B. The sequence goes on from CAKZNA010000059.1 coordinate 2,231, forward strand.
GCGCAAGCATGGCAATGCCGCGCGCCTGCAAATCTATCACGCCCAACGTTGGAAATTCCAAAGAAGGGCCAAATTCGCCGGACGACGGTCGATGGCTATGTGCTGGCGCTTAGCTGGTCGCGCGAGCATTGCAAAAGGCGCGGAAATGGCGCGCGTAATTTGCTACAATGTAATGGCAAGATCGGTGATTTCGGCTTTATCCTGCATGGCCTTTGGCCCGAAGCAAAAGGTCCGAATTACCCGCAATATTGCCGCAGTGTCGGCGTGCTGCCGCGCAAAGTCGTGGCGCGCAATATTTGCATGACGCCCGATGTGCAGCTGATGCAGCATGAATGGGCCAAGCATGGCAGCTGTATGGCGCGCAAACCGGAGACCTATTTTGGTGCCGCCCGGCTCATGTTTAACGCGATTGAATTTCCGGATATGGACCGGTTGTCGCGGCAGTATAAAAAGGGCACGCCTGTCAATGCCGCCGGCCTTGCAACTGCCTTTGCGGACATCAATGAAGGCCTGCCTGCAAATGCCCTGAAGGTGAAAACCAACCGGCGCGGGTGGCTGGAAGAAGTACGGGTCTGTCTGGGCAAAAACTTCCGTCCGCGCCGCTGTCCGAATTTCGTGAGGGGAGCGCCAGCCAAGGCGCAGGTGAAAATCTGGCGCGGAGGCTAGACGTCGATGATTTTTGTGCCGGGATGTTTCTTGTCGAGATGGCGTTTGATGATGCGCAGGTTTTTGGTGTTGGAGCGCCAGAAAAAGTCGAACAGATCGCCCGCAAGCGGAACAGCACCCAGCAAGGCATCTATCCCGACATTCGCCGCCATGCGCGTTAATTGCCATTTGGACATGCCCAGATTGCGGGCCTCCCAGACCATGTAAGCGCCCATCATCGCCGTTATGATATCACCCACGACCGGAACCAGTCCGATGATGGAATCAAGCCCAACCGGAAGATTTACGCCGGGAATACGAAAGGAGCGCTCCAGCAGTACTTCCATCGCTTCCACCCGCTGGCGAACCGATTGCGGATCATTTGCCATGGTTGGCAGATTCTTGGCCATTTCATTCAGTTGTTCCTGCGAAATAGGCATTAAAATGAACTCCTTAAGCGGCGGGGTCCCTTATTATGTGGGGTCACGACCCAGATATTGCAAGTAATGCCACCCGCGCGGGTTGGAAGCATAGCCAAGCAAGCCTTCGCGCTGCATTGTCCAGCGAATGGGATTGGCGATGGGAATAAAGTTGCGTTTTTCCTGCAACAAGGTCTCTGCTTCACCAAAAAGCTGCTTACGTTCGGCCAAAGTCGGCGCGGCTCTTGCTTGCTCGACCAGCGCATCGGCCTCGGAGCTGCAAAAGACTGTCATTTTGCAGGAAAGCTGGTTCAGATACCATGCTGCGCTGCTGCTATCGGCCGTCCGGTCGATCAGCCGGAAATCGGCATTGGCATTCATAGCAACCATTTCCGCACTCAACCCGATTGCCGCTAGATCAGCGCGCAACCATGCGAATAACAAGCGGCTTCCCGGGCTTTTAGGCATTGCCACGCGTAAGCTGCGAATATTGCCATTTGAGGATTTCCAGCGGTTAATGATGCCGCGCGCCTTTGCTTTGCGGGCTTGCATATTCATGCTGGTCCAATCTGGCCGGGCAACGGCGCCGCGGTCTTCGATATTGTCCTGTACAAGGCTGGTTCGTTCGCGCCATTCGGCTCCTTCAAAAGCCGTCAACATTCTGGGCCGATCAATCGCCATGGCAATCGCCTCTCGATTATCTGGCACCGATAGAAAGGGGCCCGCTTCGACTAGAAGTAAGCCGAACTGGCCGAGACTATTGCTATAGTCTGAGGTCACATTGCTAGGTGCCGCGGCGGCTATTTTCGGGATGTCGCCAAAAGTTCCATCAACGATTAGGTCGCTATCACCGGCCTGAATTCTGGCAAGTGCTGTTGCTGCCTTATTGGGGAACAAAAACACTCTTCTTTCCGAGAGAATCATTTCCTTGCTATTATCCTCAACGCGCAGTCGGAGCATCATGGCAGCCGCTTGCGTACGCGCTATCATAGGGCCGCTACCGTTGCTTTTATGCACGATCCCGAATTCCGGCAGTGCCAGATATTCGAGCAAGTTCGGCATGGGCGCCTTCAAACGGATTTGCAGAACCCGTCCGGTCATCCGGTCTACCCGAATGATATTGTCCAGGGCCGCGCTGAATCTTCGCTTTCGCATGGCATTTATCTGTGTGTTCAGCGCATTCGCCACATCGGCCGCCTCTATTTCGGCACCGTTATTCCACCGCGACTTGTTGAGCCGGAAAATATATGACCGCCCGTCATCGGTGACCATCCATCGCGATGCAAGCGCCGGGAGAACGCGGCCTTGTGGATCGAAGGTGACAAGGCCCTGTGCCGTTGCAGCCCGAAGATAGGCAGATTGTTTGTTGAGCGGAAATTTGGCGACGCTAAATTCGCCGCTGTTTGACACGACATCCACCCTGATGCGGTTATTATCTACGCCGTCCGAACAGGCCGCCAATAGAAGCATAAGGCAAAGCAGGATGAAGCGTGAGAATGTCATTCTGCTGTCTTATGCAAAAAGCGGCTCGGATGCACATTGGAAATATTATCCGACCATCCTTTAATGCCCGGCTGTACCAAATTCCTCGAGGTATAATAGTATAACGGCAAGATTGGCATATCATCCATCAGCATGGCTTCTGCTCCGCGCATTTTTGCGAGGCGGGCGTCTGGGCGGGCCATTGATAGCGCGAGTTTAACAGCTGTGTCATATGCTGAACTATTATAGCCTGAATAATTTTGCGGCCCCGCATCGCTAGTATGCACGCTTAGAAAATTTTCAGGCGCAGGCAAATCAGCGATCCAGCCTGAGCGTGCTATATCGAAATCCCCACGCCTTAGGCTATCAAAATGCAGGCTGGCTTCGCTGTTCAGTAATTTCGCATCGACGCCAATTTCTCGCCACATGGTGGCCATGGCAACGGCAGCGCGGCGATGTTCGGGGGAGCTATTAAAACGAATTTCGAAGCTTAACGGATGTGCTTTGCCATAACCCGCTTTGCGAAGTATTTTCCGCGCAGC
>CAKZNA010000060.1 GCA_937129355.1 uncultured Sphingomonadales bacterium
AGTCGTTCCTTTCCCGTCGGCCAGCGGCGAAACGCCCAGCCAACTTTGGGATTATATGGCGGCTTATGAAAAAGACACTGGCGGGCGGGTCCTTGCCATTCCGCATAACAGCAATGTCTCAAACGGATTGATGTTTGAAACCACTGGATCATCCGGCGAAGCTATGTCAGCCGAAGAGGCCACGATGCGCGCGCGGATGGAGCCTATTGTAGAGAGCACTCAAATAAAGGGCGACAGCGAAACCCATCCATTCCTTTCACCGAACGATGAATTTGCGGGCTTTGGCGTTGTCGGCTGGGACAAAGAAAATATCAACGCCAAAGAAAAAACCACGCCGGAAATGTATGCGGGCAGTTATGTCCGATCTGCCCTGAAACGCGGGTTGGAGATTGAGGCGAAGACCGGCGTTAATCCATATAAGCTCGGTCAGATCGGATCGACGGATTCGCACACGGCTTTGGCGACGGGCGACGAGGATAATTTTTACGGCAAGCACACATTTAACGAGCCGACAAAGGAAGGGCTAGATCGCGTCAATAAACGTATGAATCTCGGCTCACGCGGTGACCGGTTTAACTGGCACTACCTAGCCGGTGGTTATGCAGCCGTTTGGGCCACCGCCAATACGCGTGAAGCTATCTTTGATGCCATGACCCGCCGCGAAGTTTATGCAACCACTGGGCCTCGGATGCAGGTGCGCTTTTTTGGCGGGTTTGATTTTACTGATGATGACCTAGGCAGCGATTGGGTGAAGGCCGGCTATGCGCGCGGCGTGCCCATGGGCGGTGATCTGGAAGGCAAAGAAGGCGCGGCACCGAAATTTATTGTGTCGGCTTTGAAAGACCCCGAAGGTGCAAACCTGGATCGCGTTCAAATCGTCAAAGGCTGGATCGATGCATCGGGGCAGACGCAAGAAAAAGTATTCGATGTAATCTGGAGCGACGCGGAAAACCGCAAGCTGGAAAATGGCAAAGTACCGGCAGTTGGCAACACTGTCGATCTGACCAAGGCATCCTATAGCAATAGCATTGGCACAGCAGAATTGCAGACGGTATGGTCCGACCCGGAATTCAATCCGGCCATCAAAGCATTCTACTATGTCCGCGTGCTCGAAATTCCGACGCCGCGCTGGATGGTTTTTGATGCTTTGCGGTATAAAACCAAGCTACCGGATGAGGCCGTCAAAGTGGCGCAAGAGCGCGCCTACACATCGCCAATCTGGTATAGTCCCAAAGCGTGAGCGACTTGGAAACCCGTATTGACCGTCTGGAATCGCTCGACGCGATCCGCCAGCTGCCAGCCAAATATGCGCTCTGTCTCGATATGCGAGACATCGATATGATGGTCACGCTTTTCCCAGAAGATGTGCGCGTCGGCAAAGACGCGTCCGGCCGCAAAGCCCTTCGCGCATATATGGACCGTACATTGCGTTCGCCATTCACGGGAACATCGCATCATATCGGTGGGCATATAATCGATTTTGATGATCCCGATCATGCACGCGGAATTGTCTATTCCAAGAACGAGCATGAGACGCCTGTGGAGGGCGGGCAGGATGAATGGGTCATTATGCAAATGATGTATGCTGATGATTATGTCCGGCAAGACGGGCAGTGGTTTTTCGCAAGGCGGCTACCGCTTTATTGGTACGCCACCGATCTCAACAAACCGCCGGTTGGCGACAAGAAAATGCGCTGGCCGGGCGCAGAGGATGCGGAGGGCAATTTCCATAAGCTATTTCCGGCCTATGAAGAATATTGGGCGCGAGGCGGCGATCATGATGGACCGGTTCCCGAACCCGCCCCGCTTGAAGGGTTTCTAAATGCCATGCGGCGCGGCAACGAAGCGCCAAAAGTAAAAGTTCGGGCCGATTGACGAATGGGTAGGGTGCTTAAGAGGACGGCTATTGCTATTGTAATATTGCTAGCGTTTCTCGTCGCAGCTTATTTCACTCTGTCATCCATAACCCGCTATTCGATCGATAAAACGGTAGAGGTCGCTCCGCCAAGCTCTCCCAAATCGCTGCCGGATTATTACGCCTTTGGGTATCAGCCAGAGCTTTCCTACACTGAAGAGCGGGCGGATTGTCAGCAGCGCCAGCCTATAAAAAAAGCCTATTTCGGCGATATGCACATCCATACCGCTGTCTCTGCCGATGCCTTTCCCGATGGCACACGGACCTATCCCGATGATGTCTACCGCTTCGCTAAAGGTAAGGCGATTGAAGTGCCCGTACCAACTGGGCAGCAGCAAAAGCAAAAGCGGACCGTGCAGCTGAACCGACCGCTGGATTTTGCAGCGGTGACCGATCATGCAGGCACATTTGGTGAGGGATATATTTGCCGCACCAAAGGTGCCTATCCCGGATATAGCAGTGAAACCTGCGCTGAATTCCGTGCTGGCGGGGAAGATGGCGTTCGCGCGATAATGGGCGTGAATGGCGTCGTGCGACCCGAGCGGAATGAAGAGGTCTGCGGCAAAGATGGCGCGGACTGCCGCGCCGCTGACCGCATTGTCTGGAAGGATATGATCCAGTCTGCGGAAAAGGCTTATGACAAGAGCGCGAGTTGTAACTTCACCAGCTTTGTCGGCTATGAATTCACACGCGCGCCCAATGCACAGCATATGCATCGTAATACGATTTTCCGGAATGCCCAAGTCCCCGAACGAGCGGCGAGTTTTGTCACTCACCCCAATACCCATTCCTTGCTGACCAGTTTTGAACAGGAATGTCGCCTTGGCATTGAAGAATGTGATGTGATCTCAATTCCGCATAATTCGAACATTTCCGGCGGCAACGCTTTTAATCCAAACGAGATGGATGGTTTTTCAAAAGCGTCGCAAAAGGCCTATCTGCAATTACGCAATGTCTATGATCGCCTGATGGAAATTACGCAGCATAAGGGCACATCCGAATGCGTGAATGCGGCGACCGATATATTGGGCGATGTCGATGAGCTGTGTAATGTAGAGGCCATCCGCCAGTTCGGCAAAAGCGAACAAGCCGTTGAGCTTACCGGTTACCTACCAAAGTTATTCACGTCGGAAAGCCCGGAATGTTCGGAATCCAATCTCGATAAAGCGGATAATATCTATAAAGGCTTCTGCCTTTCCTCACGCGATTTTGCCCGCGGTGCGTTGCTTTATGGCATGGCCGAAGAGGGCAAAGGTGGTCCCAATCCTTTCGAGTTTGGTTTCATTGGCAGCACTGACACCCATATTAGTGCAGCAGGCGCGACTGATGAGAAAAGCTGGACAGGCCATATCGCCTATGAAACCGACCTGGAAGGGCGGTTGCAGGCAGAGGCTGGGCTGGGGCGCTTCAATCGTTTGATGAGTAACCCCGGCGGTTTGGCAGGCGTCTATGCCGTGGAAAATTCACGCGATGCGATCTTCCAATCCATGAAGCGGCGTGAGGCCTTCGCAACTTCGGGGCCGCGGATAGAGCCGCGCTTTTTTGCTGGCCGTTATTCGGATAATCTATGCGCGCAAAGTAATCGTCTTGAGATAGCCTATCGCGACGGCACGCCGATGGGATCGAAGATGCCAGCGCAAAAAGAGCCCTTTCAACTTCTGGTGCAGGCAAAGCGTGACCCGCTCTCTAACCCTTTGCAGAAATTGCAGTTGATTAAGGGGTGGATAGATAGTGACGTGAAGATGCATGTGGAGGTTATCGATCTCGCCCAAGGTGACGGCGGCGAAGAGCTTTGTGCCGTTTACACCGACCCTGACTATGACGCGAATGCGCCAACCTATTATTATATGCGTGCCGTTGAAGTCGCGTCGGACCGTTGGAGCAATGCGCAATGCAATGCGCTTCCAGCAGGCCAGCGCCCGGCATCATGCAATAATGAAATGCCGAAGAAAATCTATGAAATGGCTTGGGCGTCGCCCATCTGGTTCACGCCCAATTATCTGCCCGATTTACCAGTTAATGCTGCATCAAATGCTGCGCAGCATAAACACAACAACTAGAAGCAACTGCTTCAGTCGTTGACGCCCAAAGCATCCCTTGCCGCAACATAACCAAATGTGAGCGCAGGTCCGATTGTAACGCCTGCGCCAGGATAGCTTTCACCCATGGAAGATGCAGCATTGTTACCGACTGCATAAAGCCCGCCAATCGGCTTGCCCTTTTTATTCAGCACGCGCGCCTTTGCATCGGTTTTCAACCCGCCATTCGTGCCGATATCGCCCGGATAGATGGGCATGGCATAGAAGGGGCCTCTATCGATTGGCGCGAGGCACGGGTTTGGCGTGACGCTGGGGTCACCATACATTTTGTCATAGGCTGGCTCGCCGCGATTGAAATCGGGATCTTCGCCATTGGCTGCATACTTGTTGAAACGCGAAATTGTGGCTTCCAGCTTGGCCGGATCGACGCCCAGCTGCTCTGCCAACCCAGCAACGGTCTTCGCTTTCTTCATGATCGACCGCACGGCACCTTCTTGCAGCCAATCGGGAACCACGGGCAGCAATGCGCCCGCCGGATATTTGCGACGATAGTCGGCATCGAAGACAAACCAGACCGGATCGGCATCGCCATGTTCTTGCTGACGCCGTGCCATTTGCTGGCCGACAATATGATAGGATGCGGCTTCGTTCAAAAACCGGTCACCGCTTTGCGAAACCATGATGCAGCCGGGCAGCGCGCGCTCCATCGCGCACAGCCGCCCGCCAAATTCGCCCGGCACATACCAAACCGGTGCCGCCCACGCGGAATGCATATTCATTGTTTCGGCGCCGACTTCGCTTCCGGCACGGATACTGTCGCCCATATTGCCAGACGTCCCGCCTGAATATTGCGCGCTTTGATAAAGCGGCGCATGTTCTTCGCGCATTTCCTTGTTTTTATCGAAACCGCCAGCAGCTAAGATAACGCCTTTGCGTGCGCGGACGCGAAGTTCTTCGCCATCATGCTTTACAATGGCGCCAGTGACCTCGCCTTTCTCTTCGATCAGCTCTTCCATCGGGCTTTCCAGCCAGAGTGGCACGTCTTTTTCAATGAGGGCCAAACGTAGGCTACCGACAAGCGCATTGCCCTGTGTAAGGCGGCGGTCCTTGTCTGACGTGAAGCGAAAGGGAAGGTCCAGCCAATAGTTCTTGAGCATGCGAACCATTGTCATCCACCAAAATTTTGGCCGGAACAGGAATGTATAAGCTTCTGAAATATCCCAATTTATATATCCGAATAGGCTGGCTGCCGTCGAGGGGTGGCGCATTGTACGGATCGATGGGTCGGTATATTTCCCTTCCATCGGCAATGGCAAATGCGTGCGATATCCTTCCGGACTCCCTCCGGGATTTTCCGCGTGATAGTCCGGATAAGGAAAGGCGGCATAACGTATCGCGGAATTGGCCTGCATCCAGTTCAGCATGTCGGATGCGTTTTCTACATAGGCACGGATATTATCGTCCGGAACATTGTCGTTCGAAAGCGCGCGAACATATTTGAAGGCATCTTCGGTATCATCCTCGAACCCTTCGGCCTTGGCAAGATCGCTATCGGGAATCCAGATGCCTGCGCCAGAGGTGGCCGAAGTTCCGCCCCAAAGTTTCTCTTTTTCAACAATCAGAACATCGGCATGGTTTTTCGCCGCAACCAGCCCGGATAGCAGCGCGCCAGCGCCTGATCCCACGACCAGAATATCAACTTCTTTGTCCCATTCGCTGTTTGCGGCCATGACTATTCCTTAACTAGGCAGATAGAGTTGAGCGGATTTTCCGCCATCAACGGGCAGCGCCACGCCGGTGATATAGCTTGCCGCATCGGAGAGCACAAAGGCGATGGATTCTGCAAGTTCAGTCGGTTCGCCACCGCGTTTCATCGGGATAGCTTCGGCGGTTTTTACGGCAACTTCGGGCGCTTTGGCAGCAAAATCTTCATTGGCTGCCGTCTGTACTTGCCCCGGCACAATGGCGTTGATCCGCACACCGCTATCGGCTGCCTCCATTGCGGCGACCGCTGTGAACTGAATCAGCGCTGCTTTTGATGCCGAATAGCTCGACATATATGCTGCGGCGCGGATTGCAGTGGTCGATGAAATATTCACGATACTGCCTTTGCCCGCCTTCATCATGATCGCCATCGCTGCTTTGGTTCCCACAAATACTGCATCTGCATTGACGGCAAAATCCTTGCGCCAATGTTCGAGCGTTAGATTGCCTATAGGCGCATAATGAACCGACATGGCATTATTGACCAACATATCGAGACGGCCATGCCGTGTGGCCACGTCTTCGATCAAGGCGGTGTAAGCATCGCTATCGGTGACATCGAGCTGCTTTGCTTCAACTCTGCCGCCCGCAGCTGTAATCGCTGCTTCTGTTGCTGCTAACTTCTCTTCGCCGCGCGCACAAACCACGACGGTTGCACCGCGTGCGGCCAGCAATTCTGCTGTAGCGCGGCCAATACCGTCACTGCCGCCCGTAATAATGGCTACCCGGCCTGAAAAATCTTGGCTCATGTTGATGCTCCTATGGTGTTTAATTTCGGATCTGGTTTGAATTTGGATTCGATGCAGCTTGTTCCGCCGGGAGTATACATCATTGTGACACAGCGATTGCAGGCGGAACATCCCGATTGCGAAATGCTGCCCGCCTGAAGGTCATTCACGAAATTCGGGTCGAATATCAGCGCGCGGCCCATGGCAATCGCGTCAAATCCGTCGCCCATGGCTTGCTCTACGCCGTCAAGCGATTGCACGCCGCCCAAATAGGCAAGTGGCATATCGGTGGCTCCGCGTATTTGCAGCGACAGATCGCGCAGGTAATTTTCGCGGAACACGACTTCTTTCGGTTCCATCATCGCTTGAACTTTCATGGCGAGGCCAATCAGTGGATTAGACGGTTTCGCCGCTGCTTTGGGAAGTGACGAACCAAACATGGCGGTAATGGAATCGACATTCATCCCGTTGGAAAGCACCGCCATATGTGCACCATCTGCTTCGAGCTGCCTGGCGATAGCCATGCCATCATCAATCTGATTTCCCTTTGGCCCATCGGTCATCGAAAATTTTACGACCACGGCAATATCCTTGCCAACCGCGTCAAGCACGCGGCCAAGGACTTCGGACGGGAATTTCATACGTTTTGCGATGTTTCCGCCATAGGCATCGCGGCGTTTGTTGTAGAGTTTTGATATAAACTGGCTGAGGAAATAGCCGTGACCCATATGCAATTCGACAGCATCAAAGCCTGCTTCCTTCGCACGAACGGCGGCGGCGACAAATTCGTCAGCCATCACGTCCATCTCGGCGCGGTTCATGCGCTTCTTTAAAAAGCGGCCGGACACAACGCCCACTTTGTTAAACCCGCCGCTGGCGGATAAAGGCCGAGATGTTTTCAACGTATCCTTGTCGAGAAAAGTGAAGCTGCCCGCATGGGTAATTTGCGCGCAAGCCGCTGCGCCATGTTTGTGGACGGCATCGGTCAATGCGCGAAAATCGGGAAGCGAAGCATCATCCATGATTGCCTGATCAGTGAAAGTCCGGCCATCGGGTGATGTTGCGCAGTAGGCAACGGTAGACATGGCTGCACCGCCTTCTGCCACGCGTTCGTGAAATTGCGACAGGCCTTTGGTAACAATCCCGCCCTTTGCCATGCCTTCATTCGTTGCCGCTTTGATGAAGCGGTTTCTCAAGGTAATGGGCCCGATTTTCAGCGGGCCAAATGCTGATGGTTGCTGCGCGTTCAACGTTCTTCCTCCAATGTTTTAACGCATTTGCCGTTTTCTATGGCAAAGAGTCAACAATATGCGTAAAAATGCGCGAACAAATTTACGAATATGGCGAATGGAGATGCGAAATGAGTATGTTGGAAGGTAAAGTTGCGTTGGTAACAGGCGGCGGACAGGGCGTTGGACAGGGAATCGCCCTTGCGATGGCTTCTGCTGGAGCAAAGCTTGTTGTGACGGGGCGGACGTTGGAAAAGCTGGAGGCGACATGCGCATTGATTGCTGAACGTGGAGGAGAATCTCTGCCGCTCGAAGCCAATGTTAAGTCGGCGGAGGACTTGTCCCGTATCGTTTCGGATGCAGTGGCGAAATTTGGTCGCCTCGATATTCTGGTCAACAATGCGCAAGAGGTGCCCAACGGCCCGTTGTCCGACATTACGGATGAAGCGTATCTTGCCGGATTCGAATCGGGGCCGCTTGCGACGCTACGCCTTATGAATTTGGTGCGACCCATTATGGTGAAAAATGGCGGAGGGACGATTTTCAACCTGGTGTCGTCAGCCGGCATTCGCTGGGATATGGCGGGTTATGGTGCATATGGTTCGGTCAAGCAGGCCATCCGTCCGCTTACACGGGCCGCTGCTTCGGAATGGGGCGGTGAAAATATCCGCGTGCTTTCCATTGCACCGCATGCGGAATCTCCTGGGTTGAAATGGTGGATGCAGGAAAATCCAGAAGAAGCGGCAGAGTTTTTCAAGACAATTCCGCTTGGCCGTGTCGGCAAATGTGAGGAAGATATTGGCCGCGCTGTTGTGTCGCTTTGTGCGCCCGAGATGGGATATCTAACTGGCGCGACCATTCCGCTAGATGGCGGGCAAGCGAATTTTGACTAGAAGGATGCCGATATGGAAAAAGTGATATACGCGCTTCGCGATGCAGATGAAGGTAATCTGAAAGAACGCTTGCCGGATGCATTATCATTTTTGGGATGCAAAAATCTACGCATCAATCTTCAGGATGCCGATGTTGTTCCGGGTGCGGGGCTAATCCAAAAATGCGGTGATCAGCTTCCGAATGCAGTGGCGCAATGCTGGATGCCATCTGCCAATCCGATTTTCCGAAAAGCGGTGGACCAGACGATCGCAGAAACTTGTACTTCATTTGATGCATGGTTGGTCGCGGAATCGACGATAATCGAGAATGTTGAACATAGCCCTGCGCGTGCCGAACGGACCGCTGGCTTTTCTCAAATGGCTTTTCTGACCTTGCCTGAAAAACTTGATTGGGCGGCTTGGCGGGCCGTCTGGCGCGATTATCATACGCAGGTGGCCATCGATACGCAGTCTAACTTTGAATATATCCAAAATCTCGTTGTCGAACCGCTGACAGATGGTGCCCCGCCATTCATCGCGATTGTCGAGGAATGCTTCCCCATCGAAGCGCTTACCGATCCGCTGGTATTTTTTGATGCAGTTGGTGACCAAGGCAAATTTGAGAAAAATCTGGAGATCATGATGGAAAGCTGCGGGCGTTTTATCGAGCCGGGCACGATAGATGTATTTCCGAGCAGCCAGTATAATTTTGACTAATATGATCAACGCCTCGGTCAAATTTGCTCGAAAATCACCATTTGCGTAAAATTCAGCCCTTTTAATTTCGCAAATCTACGCTAATCATAGCGGTGATAAAGAATTTGCGTCGAATCGGGAGAGTTTTTGCAATGTCTGATCCTAAAGTAGCTTTGGTAACGGGAGCAAGCCGCGGGGCAGGTGCGGGTATCGCGCGCGGGCTAGGTGAGCTTGGCTATACGGTATATGTCACCGGACGTACGGTCACACCCGGCGATGCGAAGGGTTGGGACGGCACTGTGCTGCCTGGCACGGTATCCGAAACGGCCGCGCAAGTGACGGAGCTTGGCGGCAAGGGCATTCCGGTCATGTGCGATCATGGTGATGATGATCAGGTCGCGGCGCTGTTTGCGCAGATCGAGAAGGAGCAAGGACGGCTCGACATTCTGGTCAATAATGCCGCCTTCATTCACGAACAGCTGATCGAGAAGAAGCCGTTCTGGGAAAAGGAAATTGCGGCGGTCAACATCCTCGATGTAGGTTTGCGCTCTGCTTATGTGGCAAGCTGGCATGCCGCCAAAATGATGGTGAAGCAGGGCAGCGGACTTATCGGTTTTGGATCATCCTTCGGCGCGAATTGTTATATGCATGGTCCGGCCTATGGCGCGCAGAAGGCTGGCCTCGACAAATTCGCGCATGATATGGAGCATGATCTTCGCGAAACCGGTGTCGGTGCAGTGTCCATTTGGATGGGGCCATTGATTACCGAGCGATCAAGAATTGCTGCTGAAACCAACCCAGAGCAGTATAAGGACTTTATCGAAACCGCTGAAAATCCGGAATTCACGGGTCACATTTTGGATGCAATCTTAAATAGTTCAAAGCTGGCTGAATATTCGGGTAGCACGCTGATCGCTGCTGAAGTGGCGCTAGAGCTTGGCGTTAAAGACCGCGGCAAGGACCGTCCATCCTATCGCGAAATGCTTGGCAATCCGCCTACCAAAAACCCCGCGGCAGTCTATTAAGCAATTAGGGAATAGACTTGAGTAATATCGATCCTGTCTTTGCGTCTGTAACAGCGCCCGGCACGCCATTTGAAATTGGTGAGCGCGACGGCATGCGGCAATTTACGGCGGCGCCATCCGATTTAAATATGCTGATTGAAAGCGCGCGGCAGCATGGCGACAAGGAATTCATTATTGAGGGCGACCGGCGCTTAACCTTCAACGATATGTTCAATTTGCGCGATGCTTTGACTTCGCAGCTTGAGATAAAACGCGGCGATCATGTTGCCATCTGCATGCGCAATCGCACCGAGTGGATGACAGGCTTTATGGCGATAATGCGGGCCGGCGGTGTGGCGGCTCTCGTCAACAGCCGGGGAGCTCCAGAGGAGCTTGTCGCCGCCGTCGAAGACGTTGGGGCGGGTCTTGTTCTCGCCGATGGTGAACGCGCCACGTTACTGCGCGAAGGCGGTTATGGCGGCCGAATTATCGAGGCGGATGATTTTCCTGAAAGCGGTCCGGAACTACCGCCGCACGAAATGACAGCGGATGATGATCCGTGCGCAATCCTTTTCACGTCAGGCACGACTGGCCGTGTTAAGGGCGCAGTGCTCAGTCACAAAAACCTGATAACTGGCCTGCTGTCGATCCAATTGTCCGGCATCATGGTGTTGCACAATATGGCGAAGGCCATGGGCATTCCGGTAGAAACTATTCTGGCGAATATGCCTCAACAGGCGCAGCTGCAAGTATCTCCGCTGTTTCATATTTCCGGATTGGGCGCGGCTTTTCTGTCGCCGCTTTTTGCCGGGACAAAGACCGTGATAATGCGGCGATGGAACGCCAGCGAAGCGATGCAAATGATTGCCGACGAAAAAATCACCCAGTTTTCCGGAGTGCCGACGATGCTGTGGGATGTCGTCAATGCAGCCAAAGACGCGAATGTCGATCTTTCATCGCTGCGCAATATCGCGAGCGGTGGACAGGCGTTGCCCGTCAACCTGCTGGATGCAGTCCGCGAAGCATGCCCCGACGCAGTAATGGGCACTGGTTATGGTATGACGGAATGTGCAGGCAGTGTCGCGATGTCGGTTGGTGAAGATTTCATTCGCAACCGGGCCTCGGCTGGGCGCGTACTCAACTTGGTGAACATGCGCATTTTGGGGCCAGATCGTAAAGAGCTGCCATCTGGTGAAGCAGGCGAGATCGTCGTGCGCGGCCCGATGGTGATGCAGGGTTATTGGAATAGGCCCGACGCAACCGCCGAAGTGCTGGGCGAGGATGGCTGGCTGAATACGGGCGATGTTGGCTATATTGATGAAGAGGGCTATGTCTTCATCGTCGACCGCAAAAAAGATATGGTGATTTCCGGCGGAGAGAATATCTATTGCGCGGAGGTCGAGCGAGTGATGG
>CAKZNA010000061.1 GCA_937129355.1 uncultured Sphingomonadales bacterium
CCACTGCATGCCGCGCTGTTTGTTCTGGCCCAAAATCTTGGTCAGGTTCCAGACGGTTTTCACCTGCAGCCCAAAGATGCGATCGTGTTTCACCACGGCTCGACGAATGGGGATGTTGGGATCTTCGGCCGGTGCGGTCAGGCGCGGCAGTGACAGCACGGGTACGTCGCCGATCATAAACTGACTGTCCAGCGCTGTGACCCATAACGTGGGATCGTTGCGCGGTTGGCCCGTCAAACTCGGGCCGGGTTCGACAAAGATGTCCTTCGCCTGCAAGCGGTAGCCAGGCTTGCCGTATGGACTGGTGGTCGTCCATGCGTTCTGAGCGTGAAAACGGTTTTCGGAAGTCTGCCGCAGTCGTTCGGCTCGGACTCGAAAAACGCCACCAGTTTGAGGCAGGTAGGCTTTGAGTTCCGCGTTCATCAGCAACGCTCGGTCGTTGTTGGCGTCGTAGAACGCATGAGTCGCTGTCACAGTATTCTGGCCCTGGCGCACCAGGATGTTGCCTTCCAGATACACCTGAAACTTGTTCATGGCATTCTGCACCAACGTGCCGGTGCCGGTGGGATCGAGTCCACCGGAATCATTCGGGTCCGTCCAGATGACGACTCGGTCGGCCGACAGATCCAGCACGCCTGGCTGAACCATGCGGCCGGACATGTCCATTTCGAAACCTTCCACCAGCACGTTCACACCGCCGGTGAAGGTCAGCACTTGCTCGCGAGGTTCCGTGTCTTTGGAAATCTCCGAACTGAAGCCGAGCGGCTGACTGGAACGCGGTCGCACCTGAATTTCATATCCGGCGGGTATCGCAAATGCGAAACCGGTTGAAACGAGCGCGCGCCGCCCGCTTCGCAATGTCATGCCTTCCGCTGCGCAAATATCCATGCCTGCTGCACCTTCGCTTTCATAGGAAGGAAGCGGCAAACCTGCACCATGGTTCAACCGTTTAATCTGTATTTCAACGCTCATCTGTATCCCCGATTTTCTCAACTATTTTTTCAATCAATTTGCGTGCCACGGCATCTTTCGGCGCATCGTCCCATGCGTCATGGCCTTCCGCTGTTACCAGCGTGACGGCATTATGCGTTCCCCCCATCACATCACCCGAAACGTCATTTGCAACAATCCAGTCGCAACCTTTTTTGGCAAGCTTTGCGGTTGCATGTTCCACGATCTTTTCGGTCTCGGCTGCAAAGCCAATCAGCAATTCCGGCCGCGTTTTATGTTTCGCGAGCCCGGCCAGAATGTCGGGATTTTCAACCAGCTGAAGCGGTGCAGGCGTATCGCCTTTCTTCTTGATTTTCTGCTCGGCATTGGTTGCCGCGCGCCAATCGGCGACAGCGGCGACCATGATTGCGGCATCTGCGGGTAACGCCGCCTCCACCGCTGCTTGCATCTCTAGCGCGCTTTCAACATCGATACGGATCACGCCTGCGGGTGTAGCCAAATGTACCGGACCGGCGATCAGCGTAACTTCTGCCCCCGCATCTGCCGCTGCTTGCGCAATTGCAAAACCCTGCCGTCCGGAAGACCGATTGGCGATATAGCGCACCGGATCGATCGCCTCACGTGTTGGCCCCGCTGTAATGAGCACATGTTTGCCGTAAAGCGGGCGGTGCTCTGGCGGTGCAAAATCGGGTTGTGCCTCCAGTGGAGCCGCTGCGATTGTCGTTGGCGCTCGCCCGCTGCTGAGCGCGGTATCAAATGGATGCGAGAGCAGATCGCATATCTGTTTTGCAATATCGAGTGGTTCAGGAAGACGGCCGGGGCCAAATTCGCCGCAAGCCATGCCGCCCTCGTCGGGTTGCATCACATGGATACCGTCGCTGCGCAGCTGTTTGAGGTTACGCTGCGTGGCGGCATGGCCCCACATGCGCACATTCATGGCGGGAACAGCAAGAACAGGCTTGTCCGTCGCCAGCAATATTGTGGTCGCCAGATCATCGGCAATTCCCGAAGCCATCTTTGCCAGGATATTCGCGGTTGCTGGACATACGACGATCAGGTCAGCCTCCCTTGAAAGCTGAATATGTCCAATCTCGCGTTCTTCTTTCAGGTTGAACATATCGCCATAAACTTCGTCTTCGGTCAAAACCCCGAGCGACAGCGGAGTGACAAATTCATGCGCGCTTCCGGTCATTACCGCGCGAACAGCGATGCCTTGCCGCCGGAGCAAGCGCACCAGTTCGAGCGACTTATATGCGGCAATGCCGCCAGCAACGATCAACAGGATGGATTTTTCTTCGGCCATAAATGTTCTTTGCCAGCAACCGCGCTGGAAGGGAAGCATGAGTTCATTCCGGATAGATACGTCAGAAAAGACATCTGGAAACTTGAAAATAGGTGGAGTAACTCCAACTCCATTGTTGGAAAAAATCTATAAACTGGAGAGTAGTTACCAATGTTAAAACGCAATCAATTCCTTATCATGAGCGCTTGCGCTGCCTTGGCGGTCGCGGGCTGCAAACAGTCAGATGCGCCTGCTGACGGCGACAAAGAAGCCAAGGCCGAGAAAGTAGCTTGGGGCTATGGCGCAGAAGATGGCCCTGCAAAATGGGGCGATCTTTCCGAGGATTACGCAACCTGCAAAACCGGCACCGTGCAGTCACCCGTTGACCTGCCCGCCGTTGATGCAGCCAAAACCATCAAAGTAACCGGCAATTACGGGGCGGCCAGCGCAGAGGTGGAGAATGATGGCCACGGCGTGAAAGCCAGCTTTGGTGAAGGCTTCACGCTGACCTCCGGCGAAAATACCTATGACATGCTGCAATTCCACTATCACACGCCATCGGAAAACAAGATTGCCGGCAAAGCATTCCCGATGACCGCGCATCTTGTGCATAGCGACAAGGACGGCAATCTTGCCGTGTTGGGCGTGATGTTTGAAGAAGGCGAAGCCAACGCGCAGGTGCAGGCGGTCATCGATAATATCGGCAAGAAAGTTGATATTGATGTCGCCGCGATGCTGCCATCCGACATGACAGTCTATAATTTCAAAGGCTCGCTCACCACGCCGCCTTGCAGCGAGGGCGTGAACTGGCATGTGCTGACTACCCCGGTCACCGCCAGCAAGGAACAGATTGCGGCGCTGAACAAGATTATGGGTGACAATGCCCGTCCGGTTCAGCCGATGAATGATCGCGCGATTTAGGTTGCGGTTTTAAGTTAGAGAACGGGCTGGCGAGGCAGATGCTTCGTCGGCCCTTTTTCTGCCGGCCATCTGGCTAGCCCATCACCGCATGCTGGCCCGCATCAAATGCCTCGGCCAGTTTGAATTTCTGGATCTTGCCCGATCCGGTGAGCGGCCATTCCGAAACGCTGATCCAATAGGCCGGGGTTTTTTGCGGTGATAGTCTATCGCGAATAAACGCCTTTAACTCGCCGGCATTGAATTCGTGATCTGAATTGCTGCGGACAAAGCACGCGACTTGCTCTCCCCATTTTTCATCGGGGATGCCGACCACTGCCACTTCGTCAATGGCGGCATGTTCCAGCATCGCATTTTCAATCTCTGCCGGGAACAGATTCTCTCCGCCGCGAATAATCATCTCCTTTACGCGGCCGGTAATCTTCACGTAACCGCGCGCGTCCATCCGGCCAAGGTCGCCAGTGTGTAGCCAGCCATCGCTATCTATCGCGGCGGCGGTGGCGTCCGGATTGTCATTATAGCCCAGCATCACACTATAGGCGCGGGCGCAAATCTCGCCCTGTTTGCCTACTGGCAAGACATTGTTGCTTTGCGGATCGCGGATGGAAATCTCGGTATGCGCCACCGGCTGGCCAATGGTTTGGGTTAGATCTTTCAGCGTATCTTCATACCAAGCCTGCGTCAGCACCGGGGATGTTTCGGTCTGGCCATAAACGATCTGGATAGGTGCGCCGAATATATCTTTGGCATCATGGCATAGCTGAGGGGCAACCATTGCGCCGCCCGACATAATACGTTTCACTGACGACACATCCCGGCCCGACCGCCGTACTTCGTCGATTAACGCCACCAGCATCGTAGGCACGCCCAGCACGAATTTCACGCGTTCACGCTCCATGACTTTCACAACCACCGCCGGATCAAACATCGGCGCGAGCAGCATCGTACTGGCCGTGCCAAGGCCCCCAAGCGCTAGGATGGCGCAGCCGGTTGTGTGGAATAAAGGCATGTGATGAATAAACGCATCGCCTTGCTCCACCCCGCCGCGCCGCATCGCATCAACGCCGTTACGCACCAGACCATTGTGATGCAGCAGCGCGCCCTTGGGAAAACCTGTCGTGCCCGATGTATATTGTATCTGAACCGCATCATCCGGTTTGGGGTTGCGTATCTCTCCGCTATTTTCGCCAGCATAAAGCGCATCATGATCTGTCAGAAGAATGCGGTGGGTGATGGCAGGAATTTCGTCGCAAACCGTATCGGCAATTTCCTGCATTGGATTACCGCGAAAATCGGCGACATAATATATCGCCTCTGCCCGTGATTGTTCGAGCACGAATTTCAGCTCGCGTTTCTGGTAAGCGGGATTGACCGTCACCAATATCACGCCCGCAAGCCCGCTTGCCGCTTCGAGCAATATCCATTCGGGAATGTTATTGGCATAGATCGCAATGCGCGCGCCTTCTTCATGGCGGCTGGTAAGAGCGCGGGCGAGCCGCTGTGCATCGGCAAGCAATTCGGAATAGGTCCAGCTGCGCCCGATTTCGCCTTCATAGGTCAGCTCTTTCAAGGCAGCCTGATTGGGCGCTCTAGCAGCAGACTGGCGGAGCATGTCGCCGACCGTCATGGGCGCAGGTTCCGGATTGCCCTGCGCCGGAAATAGGGATTCGCTTAACTCAACTTGATACATCCATCGCCTCCTCAGCCACGCATTTGGCTAGCGGCGGTTATTCTGCTTGTCCAGAAGGGGGTATCAGATGCGGTGTTTAATGCCCCACCGTTCCCAAACTCTGGAACGGTTCTTCATGCTCGCCAAACTTGTCGACGATATCGGCGCTTGCTTCATTAAGGCCGATAATCTCAACCGTCTTGCCCTCGCCCTGAAAGCGCTGGGTGATCTTGTCGAGCATGCCGGTCGCGCTGATGTCCCAGAAATGGGCGTCATGGACGTCGATGATAACTTTATCGATGCTGTCTTCGTTGAACTCCATGCATTCATACATCAGGTCGACCGAGCCAAAGAAAATCTGCCCGCCGAAAATATAACGATGCGTGTTGCCTTCGGTGACCTGTTCAAAAGTCATCAGCTGGCGCACTTTCCAAGCGAAGAATATACCGGAGAGCAGCACGCCTGTTAGTACGCCAATGGAGAGGTCATGCGTGGCAACAACCATCACCACGGTCGCGATCATCACGATATTGGACGGCCATGGGTGATGCATAATTTCGGTGAAGCTTTTCCAGCGGAAGGTGCTGATCGACACGAAGATCATTACCGCAACAAGCGCCGGCATTGGTATCTGCGCTACCCATGGGCCAAGCGCCACGATAAGCACCAGCAGCATCACGCCCGCCACAAAGGTAGACAGCCTGCGCCGTCCGCCCGATTTGATATTGATGACCGATTGGCCAATCATTGCGCAGCCGCCCATGCCGCCAATGAAGCCAGTGAAGAAATTGGCGAGGCCCTGCCCATATGTTTCGCGTTTTTTATCGCTGCGTGTTTCGGTCATATCATCGACGATGGATGCGGTGAGCAGGCTTTCGAGCAGGCCGACCGCCGCCATCGCGAGCGAGTATGGCGCGATAATACGTAGCGTTTCCCATTCGATGGGAATCTGCGGTGCGTGGAACCATGGCATGCTGTCTGGCAATTTGCCAACTTCGCCCACAGTAACGACGTCGATTTTGAAATAGATGGCAACTGCCGCGATCAGGATGATGGCAGCCAGCGGCGCGGGAACGGCTTTGGTAATGTAAGGCAAGCCATAGATGATAGCGAGACCCGCAGCGATCATCGCATAGGTGGCGATATAGGTCTGGGTCGTGAAATCATCATTCCACATCTGCGGTATCTGGGCCATGAAAATCAGGATGGCGAGCGCGTTGACGAAGCCGGTAATCACACTGCGCGACACAAAGCGCATGAGCAGATCGAGCCGCAGCAAAGCGGCAATACACTGGAAAATACCCATCAGCACGGTGGCCGCGAAAAGATATTCAACGCCATGTTCTTTCACCAGCGGGATCACCAGAACTGCAACAGCAGCGGTGGCGGCAGAGATCATTCCCGGACGCCCGCCAATCATCGCGATGATCACCGCGATAGAGAAACTGGCATATAGCCCGACACGTGGGTCAACGCCTGCGATGATCGAAAAGCCGATGGCCTCCGGAATCAATGCCAGCGCCACGACCAATCCGGCCAGAAATTCGGATTTCGGGTTGGAAAGCCAATCGCGCTTAAAGCTGCTGTGGAGAGCCATATTTATGCCTTTGGAAATGTATTCGGCGCAAGAAATGCTGCGCCGCAGCGATAGCGCGTCGCAATAGGCGATTAATCGGTTAGGTCAAGAAAAAGGGGGCGGTGTGCTGCCGGTCTTTACTTCGCGCGGCGGAACAATG
This sequence comes from uncultured Sphingomonadales bacterium, assembly GCA_937129355.1. Lineage (GTDB taxonomy): Bacteria > Pseudomonadota > Alphaproteobacteria > Sphingomonadales > Sphingomonadaceae > Sphingorhabdus_B. The sequence goes on from CAKZNA010000061.1 coordinate 6,557, forward strand.
TCCGGTTAAATTCGCGCCAGCCGGCTTGCTGCAAAATCCAGTCGACAACTTCGATGTTGCCATCTTCGCGCAAGGTGTAGCTAGATCGTCCGACCTGCTTTCCCGCTTCGCCCCATATCGTGGTCAGGCTACCACCGGTATAGCTCGTCGCCATCGGATGCATAGCACCGCCGGTATCCGCCCAGAAACCGTCATTGCTGCCCGCTTTATAGTAACCATGGCCGATGAATGTCTGCGTCTTGCCCTTATTGTCCATATCGATACGAAATTCGATGCGGTAGAATTTGCTAGCAAGATCACTGGTCCAGACCATCGTCGATTTGGACGGCATGCCAAATGATGTGCCTTCGGCTTTCCATGTGCCAGTGAATTTTTCCATGAGGGTGGTTTGATGGGCGGCCGGTTTGTCAGGTTCTGCTGCAATGGATCCCGGAACTGCAAGCAACATCGTGAAAAACATCACGGAAATGGCAAGAAAATAACGCATGACTGGTTCTCCCTTTTGTTGGGGCACGCTAGGCGTTTGTCCAAGAAAAGCTAGCCTCTACCCCCACATCCACATTGCCGCCGCCCCTGCGCCGGCGGCCAGCGCTGCTATCAGCGTACCACGCCACCATCCGCCGCTTTGCTTCTTCGCGCGTTTCTCCCAGATCAGTTCCACTTCGGGAAGCGGGGGTGCTTCGGGCGCGCCGCCTTTTTTCGGCACTTGTTGGTCTAGCCGCCGGATCAGGTCGGGGACCAGTTTCAGCGTATCGGCTTGGCGTTTCAATGCATCCGCCGCCATGGCTTCGGGGCCAAGTTCGCCGCGTATCCATTCCTTCACATAGGGACCCGAAACATCCCACATATTGATCGCGGGGTTTAGCTGCGTCGCGATACCTTCGACCATTACCATCGTCTTTTGCAGCAGCAGCAGATGCGGCTGCGTTTCCATGTCGAAATCACGCGTAATGGCGAATAGGCTATCAAGCATTTGGCCGACGGATAATTCGCTCACTGGCTTGCCGCGCGTCGGTTCGCCAACAGCGCGCAGCGCCGTCGCGAATTCGTCTACATTGTGGTAGGACGGTACATATTGTGCCTCAAAATGAATCTCCGCGACGCGTTTATAATTGCCGGTGGTCAGGCCGTATAAAATCTCTGCCAGCCAGAAACGTGCCTGCCGGTTGATGCGGCCCATGATGCCGAAATCGATCGCCACGATAGAACCATCCGGTTTCACAAATAGATTGCCCTGATGCATGTCGGCGTGGAAATAGCCTTCCGAAATTGCCTGCCGAAGGAAAGTCAGCACCAGTTTGTTGGCCAGCGCATTCAGATCATGTCCGGCTGCTTTCAATTCGTCGGTCTTTGAAATCTTGATGCCGTCGACCCAATCGAGGGTCATGACCCGGCCCGATGTGCGGTCCCAGTCAATTGCCGGTATATCATAGCCTTCTATCGCGACCATCGCTTCGCCAAGCTCCGATGCACTGGCGGCTTCGCGGCGCAGATCAAGCTCTCGCAAGGTCCAGCGTTTCAGGTTGGCAATGACCAACTGGGGCCGCAATCGTGTTGCCTCTCCGCCAAGCGCCTCCAGATGCGCCGCTGCCCATTCATAGGTTTCGATGTCGCGCGCAAATTGTTC
>CAKZNA010000062.1 GCA_937129355.1 uncultured Sphingomonadales bacterium
AATCAACCATATCGCCCGCAATCGCCGCGACATTGCCTTTTGCTTTCGCTGCAACATCGGCAATCGCGCCAAATGCGCTCTCCCAGCTTGCGGCTTCCAGCTTGCCTTTGGCATTACGCACATAAGGCTTGTCGAGACGGCGAACCGTAAGACCATCAACCGCATGGCGGGTTTTGTCGGTCGCCCATTCCTCATTCACGTCTTCGTTAATTCTTGGCACCGCACGCAGCACAGCCCTGCCCCGGCTATCTAGGCGGATATTGGTGCCAACCGCATCCATCACATCGATGCTCGGTGTTTTCTTAAGCTCCCATGGCCGCGCGTTGAACGCGTACGGCTTGCTGGTCAGCGCGCCGACGGGGCAAAGATCAACGACATTACCCGAAAGCTCCGACTGAACGGCATGTTCCAGATAGCTCGTGATCTGCATATTCTCGCCGCGACCAATCGCGCCGATATCTTCCACGCCCGCCACTTCTTCGGCAAAGCGAATGCAGCGGGTGCATTGGATGCAGCGGGTCATTTCTGTTTTGACCACCGGCCCCATATATTTCTCGGTCACCGCGCGTTTGTTTTCTTCGTAACGTGTTTCACCGCGACCATAGGCCATGGCCTGATCCTGCAAATCACACTCGCCGCCCTGATCGCAAATCGGGCAATCGAGCGGGTGATTGATCAGAAGGAATTCCATCACGCCTTCGCGGGCCTTTTTGACCATCGGCGTATTGGTCTTGATTTCTTGGCCCTCGGTGGCGGGCAATGCACAAGACGCTTGCGGCTTTGGCGGGCCGGGCGCTACTTCGACCAAACACATGCGGCAATTGCCCGCGATGCTAAGCCGTTCATGATAACAAAAGCGCGGAATTTCCTTCCCTGCAAGCTCGGCTGCTTGAAGCACAGTTGCGCCCTGAGGGACTTCCAATTCGATGCCATCTACGGTGACTTTAGGCATCGGAGAGGCTCCCGTCGCTTTGCGCATACTGGCATTTTTTGCTTTTGGCCGCGCCAACCAAGGCTTCAGGCACCGGCACGCTAAAATTCGATAATTCTACGAATTTACCTTTGCGTTCGGCCATTATTACCGTTCCATACATAAATAGGCTGCCATCTGCTTTAGTCAGGTAATATTTACATAGCGCCGTTCGGTAGCTTTTGTCATCGCGACCTAGAGTGGCCGGGCGCGCAGCCAGAATCGCGGCATAATAACGATCCTCGGCATAACCGGGTACATGCGTGCCACCAATAACGTCACCGCAAGCGGTGTAGATCCGCGCAAGGTTCAATTGCTCGGCCGAATACCCGGCATCTATTGGAAATAGGGAAAAGCTCTTAAGTAGCGAGGAACTTTTGGCCGTTTTTGCCCAAATCGCTGCTGTTTCGGGTGTTTTCTGCCAAATGCACTTGGCGAAAGCTGCCGCCTTTTGCTCAATCGTAAGTTTGGCGGGGGCAGGCTGCTCTATACTTTTCGCTGGAACAGAAGCTACTTCCTGCATCTCCGAGGCCTCAGCCGGACGTTCCGCCTCTGAAACAGGTGCGCATCCGGCAGTGGCTGTCGCTATTGCAAAAGCAAGCGTCACTATAGGTCTTCTGGTTGCGATAATGATTAATTTCACTCCGCCGCCTCCATCACATCTGCACCTTTGCGCTCGTTAATCCGACGTTCCATTTCTGGGCGGAAATGGCGGATCAGGCCTTGGATTGGCCAGGCCGCTGCATCGCCAAGCGCGCAGATGGTGTGGCCTTCAACCTGTTTGGTGACTTCATACAGCGTATCGATATCTTCAATCTCTGCATTGCCGTCGCGCATTTTTTCCATCACGCGCCACATCCAGCCTGTGCCTTCGCGGCAAGGTGTGCATTGCCCGCAGGATTCATGCTTATAGAAATAGCTCAACCGGCTGATTGCTTGCACAATATCGGTGGATTTATCCATCACGATCACCGCTGCCGTACCAAGACCGGAACCGACTTCTTTCAGGCCGTCAAAATCCATCGGCGCGTCCATAATCTGTTCGGCAGGCACCAACGGCACCGACGAACCGCCCGGGATCACCGCGAGCAGATTATCCCAACCGCCGGTGATGCCGCCGCAATGTTTCTCGATCATATCCTTGAACGGAATGCTCATTGCTTCTTCAAACACGGCTGGCCGATCAACATGCCCCGAAACCTGAAACAGCTTTGTGCCATGATTGCCTTCGCGGCCAAAGCTGGAGAACCATGATGCACCGCGTCGCAAGATGGTCGGAACCACCGCGATGCTCTCGACATTGTTTACAGTAGTCGGGCAGCCATACAGACCAGCACCTGCAGGAAATGGCGGTTTCAGGCGCGGTTGGCCTTTTTTGCCTTCCAGGCTTTCGATCATCGCGGTTTCTTCACCGCAGATGTAAGCGCCCGCGCCGCGATGCACGAATACATCGAAATCATAACCGGATTTGCAGGCGTTTTTGCCGAGCAAACCAGCTTCATATGCTTCTTCAACAGCGGTAAATAATGTCTCTGCCTCGCGGATATATTCGCCGCGTATGTAAATATAGGCCGCGCGCGCCTTCATTGCGAAACCAGCGATCAACGCCCCTTCGATCAGTTTGTGCGGATCATGGCGGATAATTTCGCGGTCTTTGCAAGAACCGGGCTCTGACTCGTCGGCATTGATAACGAGGAAGCTCGGACGCGGATTGCCATCACGATCCTTGGGCGCTTCTTTCGGCATGAAGGACCATTTGAGGCCCGTCGGGAAACCAGCGCCGCCTCGACCGCGCAGGCCGGATGCCTTGACCTCTTCAATGATCTTCTCATTGCCCAGCTTGATAAGGTTTTTGGTCTTGTCCCAATCACCGCGCTTCTTCGCGGCTTTCAGGCCCCAATCTTGGTAGCCATAGACATTGGTAAAGATGCGATCTTTATCTTGAAGGAAATCGAAACCCATCGCTTACCATTCCTTCCGGTAATCATGATTGCCATCGACCATCGCCGCCAAATTCGTCGGCTCACCCAATGGCTCCACGGTATGCCGTCCCGGCTCCTGTGTGCCGGTTTTGATCGGCTTGCCCTGCTCCAGCGCATCGAGCACAGCCATCGTGCGGTCGTAATCAAGATCTTCGTAATTATCGTCGTTAATCTGTACCATCGGCGCGCTGGCGCAATTGCCCATGCATTCCACCTCGGTCAGGGTGAACAGGCCGTCGGGCGTGGTCTTTCCTTTGTTCATGCCCTTATTCTTGCAAGCGCTCATCACATCATCGGACCCGCGCAATAGGCACGGCGTCGTGCCGCATACCTGCACATGGAAACGGCCAACGGGCGCGAGATTATACATGGTGTAGAAGCTCGCGACTTCATAAGCGCGCATATACGGCATATCGAGCTGAGCCGCGACATATTCTATCACCGGCACAGGCAGCCAGCCTTGCGTTTTCGTATCCGCCCCCACCTGACGCTGCGCCAAATCGAGCAACGGCATAACCGCGCTACGTTGCCGGCCAGCAGGATAGCGCGCAATGATAGCCTTCGCCTTTTTGGCGTTGGCGGACGTGAATTTGAACCCGCCCCATTTGGCGCGGGTTTCGGCTTCGTCTGGGATGGTCGGTGAGTTAGCCATTATTCGCCTTTCCGCGCATTAGGAACGTCAAACAATGGCGAAGCGCCACAACGATCTTTGGACCAGAAAGCTACGAGTGAAAGCATAAGGCTTTGAGGAGTAGACCAAGTTGCGCCCGTTAGCTGATAACCACTATCCAAACACCGCTGATCAGACCCTGAATTTGGGTCATAATCTATGACCGCATCCTTGACCTCACAGACCCAAGTGGCCTGAAAACCATTGCGATCAAAATTGGAATCTTCAAAATTGCAGCCCTTCAACTTTTTCGTCATTTTCGAAAAGGTGGTCGAACGGCCGTTATGCCCCCGCAGTTTGAAAGCATATTTTTTTATGATGGTGTCATCTGAATTTGATACGGAATAGACAATTTCATCGACGAGCTTTTGAGACGGAACAGCTCCTGGGGTTTCAGCCTCCGCTGCGGCAGCGTGCATAATTCCACCAAAGATGAACAAAATGATTACCGCAAATCTCACCGATCACACTCCCCAAACACAACGTCGATCGCGCCTATAATCGCGGTGGTGTCGGCGAGCATGTGGCCTTTGCACATCATGTCCATCGCTTGCAGGTGGCTGAATGCGGTCGGGCGGATTTTGCAGCGGTAGGGTTTATTGCTGCCGTCGCTGACCAGATAGACCCCGAATTCGCCTTTCGGGCTTTCGGTTGCGACATATACGCTCCCCTCTGGCACGTGGAAGCCTTCGGTATAAAGCTTAAAGTGATGGATTAACGCTTCCATCGACTGCTTCATCTCTGCTCGTTTAGGCGGGCTGATCTTGCGGTCGTCGCTGCAGATCGGCCCTTCGGGCATTTCGCTAATGCATTGTTTGATGATGCGCGCGGATTGGCGGACTTCTTCGACGCGGACCATGAAACGGTCATAACAATCGCCTTTTGTGCCCACCGGAATTTCAAAATCCATCCGGTCATATACATCATAAGGTTGTGACTTGCGGATATCCCACGGGATGCCCGCGCCGCGGATCATCGGGCCGGAAAAGCCCCATTTTACGGCGTCTTCTTTGCTCACCGTCGCGATATCGACATTGCGCTGTTTGAATATGCGATTGTCGGCAACAAGGCTGATCGCGTCGTCAAAAAGCTCTGGCAAACGGCTATCAATCCAGTCGCCAATATCGGTAAGTAATTTCAGCGGAACATCCTGATGCACGCCGCCGGGGCGAAACCATGCTGCATGCATCCGCGCGCCGGATGCGCGTTCAAAGAAATTCAGGCAATCTTCGCGCAGCTCAAACATCCACAGATTGGGAGTCATTGCGCCTACATCCATGACATGGCTACCAAGGTTGAGCATATGGTTGCAGATACGCGTCAGCTCGGCAAACAATACGCGGAGATATTGCGCGCGCTCCGGCACCTCCAGATCGAGCAGCTTCTCGATCGCGAGCACATAGCTATGCTCCATCGCGAGCGGGGAGCAATAATCCAGCCGGTCAAAATAGGGCAGCGCCTGCAGATAGGTCTTATGCTCGATCAGCTTTTCAGTGCCGCGATGGAGAAGGCCGACATGCGGATCGATGCGGTCGATAATTTCGCCATCCAGTTCCATCACCAGACGGAGCACACCATGCGCTGCGGGATGCTGCGGGCCGAAATTGATCGTGTAATTCTCGATCACTTCATCGCCGGTTGTCGGCGTTTTTTCGATAGTGAGACTCATAGGGCGGCACCCTTCAATTCGTCATGCTGAACTTGTTTCAGTATAACCCTATCCGGCGAGCTGTTATCCTGAAATAAATTCAGGATGACGGTTTGGTTTGAGTGAATAGCGAAGCTCATTTCTTGCCCCCCTTATCCGCTGGCGCCCTTTCATCTCCGGGCAGGATATAGTCCGCACCCTCCCATGGCGACATAAAGTCAAAGCTGCGGAAATCCTGTGCCAATTCAACCGGCTCATATTTCACACGCTTTTCCTCTTCGGAATAACGCAGTTCGGTGTAACCGGTCAGCGGAAAGTCCTTGCGCTGCGGATGGCCAGCAAAGCCATAGTCAGTGAGAATACGGCGTAGGTCGATATTGCCGTCAAACAGCACGCCATACATGTCGAACACTTCACGTTCCAGCCAGCCAGCGACCGGCCAAATGTCGGTCACCGTTGGAACCGGTATATCTTCATTCGTGGCCACATGCACGCGGATGCGGTGGTTCTTGGTCATCGACAGCAGGCAATAGACAACCTCGAAACGCGGATCGCGATCGGGCCAGTCAACGCCGGCAATTTCCATCAATTGCTGATATTCGCATTTATCGCGGAGCGCGACCATCGCTTCATTCAGCTTGTCTGTCGCGACATGCACCGCAATTTCGCCATGCGCTTCATCAAGGCGCAACAGCTTTTTGCCCAGCGCTTTCTTGATAGCAGCTTTCACGCCCTTTGGATGGGTCATGGCAGGGGCAGCATGCTGAACGCTCATCTCTCGATTGTCCCGATGCGGCGGATTTTGCGCTGCAATTGCATGATGCCGTAAAGCAGCGCTTCTGCGGTAGGAGGACAGCCCGGCACGTAAATATCGACCGGCACAATCCGGTCACAGCCGCGCACAACACTATAGCTGTAATGATAATAGCCGCCGCCATTGGCGCAGCTGCCCATCGAAATCACATATTTGGGTTCCGACATTTG
>CAKZNA010000063.1 GCA_937129355.1 uncultured Sphingomonadales bacterium
ACTTGCAATTGCAACATCACCTCTTGTAGCGGAAGCGGCAGATCTTTTATCTTGATATTGTCGCGGTTTACAACATCTGCACCCAGTTTTTGCGCCATCGCATCTGCAGATCCGCAGCCGCTTATTTTGGCAGAGTTTTCTTGGAAGCTTTTTACCTTTGGTAGAGCCGCTGCTTCGGTGGTACCAGCGGGAAAATTAATCGCAATCTGCTTCAAACTGAGGGCAGCTTCACGCGGATTCGCCATTGCTACCTGGCGCTTGTCCATTAGGGCAAGCAGTGACAGGCCGCCCGGCGTCGGAACGACGACAACTTCGCCCTGTTGCATATTTTCAAGTGCCTGAGCCATAGTTGGCGGAAGCTGCTCACCAAACAGCCAGCCAAGATCTCCGCCTCTAACGCCAGTTGAAGATTCAGAAAACTGCCGCGCATATGCGGCGAATGAACCGCCCGCTTTTAGCTGATCCAAGATACGTTTTGCATTGGCAAGGATTTGCTCTTGATTTTCCGGCGTCGCCGAAAGGTAGATTTCAGCCGGGTTATACTCGGTGCGGCCGCGGTTGGCATTAATGCGATCAATGATTGCTTTGACTTCTTCTTCACTCACATTGATGAATGGTTCGATATTCCGGCGTAACAGGCGGCTCCAGCTTAGTTCGCCTTTAATCTGCCGTTTTACAGAATCAGCTGACGATCCAAAGGAACGCAGAAATTTGTCTGCCTCAGCCGCCGGGCGTTTGTAATTTTGTTGGGCAATCGATTTGAAATATTCTTCGACTTCCTTGTCCGACACGCCAATTTCCTGCGCTTCGGCTTCTTGCATTTGCAAAGTTTCGTCGATCAAATTTGCCAAAATCTGTGTGCGAAAGCGTTGAATTTCTGCAGCCGGAAGCTGCCCCTTGTTGGCCTGAACGATCAATGCCAACCGTTCATCAACATCGGTTCCGGTTATAATATCACCATTTACCTTGGCCGTTGCCCTGCGGACATTGGGGTTGTTGGCGCCAAAGAGCTTTTGACCCGCCGGGATATTCAAGCGCGCCTCTTGTACGCCATCATCTGAAACAGTCTGCGCAGTCAGCGGAACCACCGATACCGCCGCCAAGATGGCAGCTGGCGCTGTTAGATATTTTGTAATTTTCATAAAAATAGCCCAAATATTTGTATTTAAAAACGCCGATAGCACTTTGCGCATGAATGGCAGATTAGCAATATCTTACTCCAGATAATCGCATTGATGGCTCACCTACACACCGAGATTCCGAAATGCCACCCTGAACAGATAAGAATTGCCGCGTCGCGCGTCGCCAGTGTCTTGGTAATCGCGTCGCCAGGTCAGTCCGAATGAGAGGCAATCATCGTCGTAAGCGATACCAACGCGGTGGCGAATGGGTTGATAGCCGTCGCCGACGGAAAGCGGGTCTTCGTTCCGGCTGGTAAGATCGACGATAGCAGAGCCGAATATCGACCAATATCTTGCCACCGTTAACCTGCCGGCGACACGAATTTCCTCTCTGTCGGAAAGATCTTCCAATCCAGTAATGTCCCTGTTGAGCCGCAGATATCCGACCTGGAAATAAGTGCCGCGTGTGCCCACAGTTGCGTCAATCTCGTTTCTTCGTACGGCAAAATTGTCTTTATCAAGCCGGAAGCGGTGGTTGAATTTTACAAGGTCCTTAAATCGTACTTCAGTACGGCCGACAATGTCAGACACCTTTTCTGACAATCCTGTGCCATCCGGTAAGATAGTATTGCGATTGGACAGGCGGTAGCTTTGACCAATGTTGAAATCGACATGCAGGTTTTTGAGGCGCAGTGACCAATCAAGACCGTAGGTAATCCGGTAATTATCCTCGAACCGATCATAGCCTGGAAAACGGTTCAGGGCAAAAAGGTTGCTGTCTTCCAAATCAACAGAACGTGCATCTTCATTTGGAACATCGAGGTTGCTGGTGACATTTGCCGCAACAAGCTGAATGCGCGGTTTCAATATCTGGGTTCCACCAAAAGCTTGCCCGATAAGCGGCCAGTTTATTTCGGCGGCTGCCGCAAAAATGCCGCGTGCTTGAAACCCGGATTCGCCTCGATAAAGTGCGGTTAGAGTCGACGCGTTTTCGTCGCTATGATAAATATCGCCTCGGCCCAAAACTTTGAAACTGACTTCCTGGCCCAGCCGCGTGATTTTCCGTAAATCCCATTTGGCAGACGCGAAAGCGCGCCGCGTATCTTGGCCGCTTGACCGGCCGATTGCCAGGCTATTGGCCTGCAATTCCACTTTGCCGCCCAGAAGCGGGTCTTGAAGCCGGAGCCGATAGTCTATTTCCGGTAGCGCTACCGGTTGTAATCCTTGATCGTCGCCAACACGCAAGCTTTGTGTGGCCCATCCATTTAACGAAAAATAGCTATTATCGCCGATGCGCTCCAAAGATACATTGTTGCGTAGACGGTCATCACGGCTGATATCATAGCGCCGCAAGAATGTCCGGTCACTCGCCACCCTAAAAGAAGTAGATGCTGACCAGTTTTTGTTAAATTGAAAGCGTCCTGTCCCTTCAATATAACCGCGAATTGCCCGTTCGCCAGTCGCGGGGCCGCCGGTTAAAGACAAGCGTTGGCTATATGTAGCGTAAGCAGCGACATCTATCGCACCTTTTTTTTCCAAACTGCGGAACCTTGCTTGTGCCAGCGGTGCAACTTCAGAAAAAGCGGTAATAGATGCGGTCAAATCTCGGTTTGGCGCTAACCGCCAATAATACGGCACTTCGACTTCAGCGCCATTGTTGCGGGAGTATCGGATGTCTGGAACAAGAAAGCCGCTGCCTGCCCTTGTGTCGGCGGGATGCGAAAGCCCGGGCAACGGGACGACCGGCATGCCAAATAGCTCGAGCCTTGCGCCCTTGTATCTGATGCGCTTTTTAACTGGATCATAATCCACGCGGACGGCACGAACTTGCCATGTCGGGTTTTTTGAACAGCCGTCTTTACCCACCACCGTACACGGCGTGTATGCTGCATAATCCAATCCAAGCGCGCCGTCAGCTTTGCGTTCACCTTTCATAGCAGCAAGACGCCCGCCATCTTCGAGCACCAGAAGAAGGTTTTCGACCACGCCGTCTTTGAGCGAATCTGTCAGGGTTATGCTGTCGCCGTAGGCAACTGCGCCATCCGGGCTGGTCGATGCAATATTGCCTAGCGCTTTTACCTCACCGCTTTTGCGATTCCAGATGACCTGATCCGCGCGCAAGCGGTAGCCGTCTTTATTCAGAACTACATTTCCGGTGGCAGTAACGACATCCGTATTGGCGTCATAATCCACTTTTTCGGCGGCAAAACTAATATTGTCTTCTTGCTGCGCGGTAGCCGAAGGGTCATCATTTTCTGCTGTCAGACTGACGGCATCCTGCGCGCTCACCATAACCGGCAAAAAAGCACCGCCGATCATTAAGGCAGAAATGGCAGAACGGATGGGACGCATAAAAATGTCTTTTGGCGATGGCAGCAAGAAATGGTCCTTTATCGCCCCGATATTGACCGGTCCAGCAAAGCTTGCGAAAAACTGTAATTGACGCCTTTTTGCTTTAATCCGGATAGCTTCTGCGCTTATAGGCAGCATAAGCCACATTGCAAATAGCGATAGGCAACAAATCAAAATCAAAAAATGGAATATCAACACCATGCAAACTCATTTTTCCGATAAACGCCCAGCTGAAGCAGATGTCATTGCGTTTATTGTCTCCAAAGACAATTTCGAAAATTACGAATTCCCGATGGAAAACGCGAAGGGAATTCGCGAGACAGCAGAATTGGCGCGCTTTAAAGCCGGTGCAGGCCAATCATTCCTGTTTATTACGGAAGAGGCAGGAAAGCAGGTTCGGATAATCTTGCTCGGCGTTGGTGATGGCCATGATGATCACCAACATGCCGGAGCCAAGGCACTGGCAAAGGTTCAGACATGCGGTGCGAAACATATCAGTTTTGAAGGGCCTGATCTTTCGGCGGTTGCTGCCGTTGAGGCGGCCTATGGCGCGACTTTGCGCAATTGGCGCATCGACAAATATCGGACCAAGCTTGCCGAAACATCTAAGCCGACCATTACCGATGTGACCGTAGTCGGCGCACCTGCAGAGGCTGCCAAGCTTTGGAAAGAATATGCGGCTGTTGCAGATGGCGTGTTTCTAACCCGGGAATTGGTTTCCGAACCCGCAAACATCATTTACCCTGAAAGCTTCGTTGAACGGTGCCAGCATTTGACCGGCTTGGGCGTCGAGATTTCTGTGCTCGATGTGAAGCAGATGGAAAAGCTCGGCATGGGCGCGTTGCTTGGTGTGGGGCAGGGGTCTCGCAAGCCTTCGCGTATGCTGGTGATGAAATGGGACGGCACCGGTGGCAAGCAAGAGCGCCCAGTCGCTCTGGTTGGTAAAGGCGTGACATTTGATACTGGCGGTATCTCCATCAAACCTGCGGGCGGTATGGAAGATATGAAATGGGACATGGGCGGCGCTGGTGCGGTCGCTGGCGCGATGAAAGCGCTCGCCGGACGCAAGGCAAAGGCGCATGTTGTCGGCGTTTGCGGGCTGGTTGAAAATATGCCCGACGGAAATGCACAGCGTCCCGGCGACGTCGTGACGTCTATGTCCGGTCAGACCATTGAAGTTATCAACACTGATGCAGAAGGCCGATTGGTACTTTGCGATGCGCTACATTGGACGCAGGAAGAGTTTAACCCTGAATATGTGATCGACCTCGCAACGCTAACAGGCGCGATCATCATTTCGCTCGGCAGCGAACATGCGGGTGTCTTCAGCAACGATGACGATCTAGCCGACAAACTGCTTAGCGCGGGTAAAACGGCTGGCGATCCAGCGTGGCGTTTCCCGATTTCCAAAGCTTACGACAAACTGATCGATTCCCCGATTGCCGATATGAAAAATGTGGGGCCACGCGGGGCAGGGTCTATTACCGCCGCACAATTCCTGCATCGCTATATCAAGAAAGACGTCAAATGGGCGCATATTGATGTGGCTGGTATGGTTTGGGCGGATAAGGCTGGGCCTGTATGGGCAAAAGGTGCAACCGGATACGGCGTGCGCCTGCTCAATCAGTTTATCGCTGATAATTTTGAAGGCTGATTGCAAAGCCCATGCAAGTTGATTTCTACCAGCTGACCCGCGACCCGGCGGCGAAGCTGGTGCCCGTGCTCGCGCAAAAGGTTATGGAGGCGGGCAAGCGGTTGCTGGTTGTTCATGCTGATGAAGGTGAGCGCAAGGCATTGTCGACAGCATTATGGGAGGCAAAGCCGGATAGCTTTCTGGCGCATGATATCGCTGGAGAGGGCGACGATGCCGTGCAGCCTATCCTGATTTCGGGGTTAGCAGTCGCTGGCAATGACGCGAGCTATCTTCTGATAGCTGATGGAAAATGGCGGCCTGAACCATTTGGTATAGAACGCATATTTTATCTGTTTCTTCCCGAGCATACTGATGATGCCCGCACGGCTTGGCGTGCCTTGGGCGAAAAGGACGAAATCAACCGCAAATATTGGCGGCAAGATGGCGGGCGCTGGGTCGAGGGGCCGTAACTTGCTTTGAGCGAAGGAAAGCGATACGCTTGACCTTAATATACATGGGAACGAGGGGTAAATTTATGCGTAAGGCCATATTAGCAGCAACAGTATCTTCATTCATTCTACTGTCGGCATGCGGCGGCGCAGAAAAAGAAGCAGAAAAACCGCAACCGGATGACAGAAATGAAGTCACCCTGAAAGGCGAAGAGGCGCAGCTTCCTGAAGGAATGCCGAAAATGCCTGGAATGCGTCTGGACCGCAGCGATGCGTATGATTTTGACAATAAAGGCCGCCGCCGTCTTTCGACGAAATTTTTTGTAAAGGATGCAGACAGCGAAAAGATCATCAATTTCTATGCTGATGAAATGGAAAAGCAGGGGCGCAAGGTGAAAAGAAGCCACAGCGATTCCCATTCGAATACGCGCGGCGAAAATGACGCAGGCTGGATCAGCGTTACTTCCCCCAAAAAACCGCATAACAAGGCGGAAGAAGGCGAAACTTATGCGGTGATGATGGCCGATTTTGAAGCGCCGAAATAGTTACAGACTTATGTTGATGGCGGTGACTTCTGTAATTTGAAGCCACCATATTTCAGGCGTTGCGCGCTTCGCAAAATTGGAAGAGTTACCGAATCTTTCTGATAAAGGAGATACGGTATGTTGAAAATTTTGTGGGCCGCACCAGCATTGGCTCTGGCAGCATGTGGTGGCGGTGACGGCGGTGGCAAGAGCAGCGAAAGCCAGGCCGGAACGGCAGCTTCCTCTACGCAAGACAATGAAAACTGGCCAAAAGGATTTACCCTGTTTCCAGGCGCAACGTTGGTATCAAATTTTGATGCAGATATTCCCGGCGCGCCAAACAAGGCACAAACGATCACCATGTCTGGTATATCCTCGGTTGATGAAGCTGTCGCGCATTATCGTGGGCAGGCGGAAGAGGCGGGGTATAAAACAAAGGATATCTCTGGCGTTCCAGGATTTACCGGTAGAGATTCAAACAACCGTGAATTTGGTTTAACCGTCATTGAAATCAACGGAGACCAGAATGTCATCCTTTCCTTCAGCGAGAAAAAGCCAAAATAGCGAGATGCGCCATAGCGGGAGGCGCTGGTGACTTTGCCAATTTTAGCATGGCGGTCACCGGTCCAGCCCCTTGAGACAATTTACATGACGCGCTAGACCCTCACCTCGGTGATCGTTAGTCATCAAAGCAGGTTGGAGAGTTAGCTGTGAAACATTTTATTGCATTGGTAGGCGTCATAGGATTGGCCGCATGTGGCGGCGGTAAGGAAGATGACGAGATCATTTCTGGCACCATTACAGATGAGAATGGCGAGAAAGCGGAGATTTCAATTACCGGCGGTGACGGTGATGGTGATGGCGGTTTCAGCATCAAAACCAAAGACGGTTCGTTTAACTTAAGCGCGGACACTGACGGCGATGCGAAGCTACCATTCGGGCTAAAACTGCTTCCCGGTTCTTCGATCCAATCAAATGTTCAGATGAATCAAAGCGGTGAGGGCGCGAATGGCGGGATGATTACCTTTGAGAGCAGTGTCGCGCCTGATAAAATTGTCGCTTATTACAAACAACAAGCGACATCGGCGGGATTCAAAATAGGCACCGAGCTGAAATCCGGTGAGATGATAATGTTCAATGCAACCCGCAACGAGAGCGACACCATCAATGTGACAGCTACGGCAGATGATAACGGTAAGACCACCGGAAATATCATCGCGGGCAGTAAGAAGTAGCGACATTCCGTCCCAAGCGTAACATTCGCCTTGCGATATAGCTCTCGCAGGGTTAGAGGCGCGCGCAAATCAACCCTTTGAACAAACGGAGTTCTCCCATGGCCGTCACACGTACATTCTCGATTATCAAACCTGATGCCACCCGCCGCAACATTACCGGCGCGGTTACCAAAATGCTGGAAGATGCAGGCCTTCGCGTTGTTGCATCAAAGCGCATCCAAATGACCAAAGATCAAGCGGAAGGCTTTTATGTCGTCCATAGCGAGCGTCCTTTCTTTGGTGATCTGGTATCTTTCATGACCAGCGGACCTTGCGTGGTTCAGGTTCTGGAAGGCGAAAATGCAATGCAGGCCAACCGCGACATTATGGGCGCAACTAATCCAGAAGATGCCGCGCCAGGCACTATCCGCAAGGAACTGGCCGAAAGCCTGGAAGCAAACAGCGTACATGGCAGCGACAGCGACGAAAATGCGGCGATCGAGATTGCCCATTTCTTCAACGAAGACGAGATTGTCGGGTAAGCGATAAACCCCGTAAACCGTCACTCCGGACTTGATCCGGAGTCCAGTCCATCTGGATTGCGGGTCAAGCCCGCAATGACGCTAGAAAAAGCTAAAGCCGTCGGAAGCGATTCCGGCGGTTTTTTTGTTTGTTGAGTCTTACTCAGTTATACTAGATTTTCAGGTAGAGTTCGATTCAACATATATGTCACCCTCAAAATACTGAGTGCACTCAAGAGATATAGTTGCGCCAGGGAGTTTTAAGCTTGCGGCCGTGAAACCTATAGAGATGTCCCTGATCAAAACCCCTCCGCCACATCCATCAGCTTCGTCAGCTTCTTGGGCGCAACGCCCCGCCAACTGCGTTCAAGCCATTCGGTGACATGCTCCCAATCGACGCCGCTGCGGTTGAGGCGCAAGCCGATCCAGCCGGATGCACCGTAAAAGGCTGGTTTCCAGTATATTTCGGGCTGTTCTTCGCAGAGCGTTTCCAGCTCATCCATTCCGCCGGTTTTTACCAGCACGCCGATAGCGTCCGACCCGTGGTGTTGCGTGCTGAAATGCGCGAAATATTTGCCTGTCTTTTCGGTGCCTACGCGCCAGCCGGGTGAACCGTGACTGGGCCGCGCATGCGTTTGGGGCAGGGCGAGGGCGAGCTCGGAAACTTTCGTTTCCAGCCAATCGGCATCAAATTCCCGCCCTACATATTCGGAGACCACACGCGGATATAGCTGATGTTCGGCATATTTGACGCGTTCCGCCAGTGTTTCGGGCGTGTCGCCGTCAACAATCGTCACCTCCACTTGCCCTAACACGGGACCGTCATCCAATTCTGGCGTCACCAGATGCACCGACGCGCCGCCGTGAATGTCGCCAGCCTCCAATGCGCGTTTATGCGTATCCAGCCCCTTATATTTGGGAAGCAGAGAGGGATGGATATTGAGCATGCGGCCTTCCCACCCGTGAACAAAACCATCGGACAGGATGCGCATATATCCGGCCAGCACGATATAGTCGGCACCGGCATCACGGATCGCCGTATCCATCACCGCATCATGATCGGCGCGTTCCATGCCTTTGTGCGAATGGGCAAATGTAGCGATGCCTTCTGCTTGCGCGATCTTCAAACCGCCTGCATCGGGATTGTTAGAGGCGACCAATGCAACCTCGTAAGGGCAATCACCATGTTTGGATGCATAGAGCAGCGCAGCCATATTGGTGCCGCTGCCTGAAATCAGGATAGCGATGCGCGCCTTATACATGTGCCTTAGCCAGCATGTGTTGCGGTCCAATCGGCCATAGCGCTCCATGTTCCGGCTTTGCCCGACACCGTGCAGCCCTTGGCTCCAGCGGCAATATGACCGATGCGGTGGACGGTCTCGCCAGCCGCCTCCAAAGCTGAGGTAACATCCGCAACATCGCTTTCGGCCACGCAAATGGCCATGCCTATGCCGCAATTGAAAGTGCGCGCCATTTCTTCCGGTTCGATATTCCCCTGCGCTTGCAGGAAAGCCATCAGGCGCGGCTGGTCCCATGCGTTCGCATCGATATGTGCATGCAGATTATCGGGCAGCACGCGCGGCATATTTTCCAGCAAACCTCCACCGGTAATATGCGCCATCGCATGAACCTTGCCGCTGCGCACAAGCGGCAGCAACGATTTCACGTAAATTTTGGTGGGCGCCATCAAAGCGTCGATCAGACGGACATCTTGGTCAAACAGAGCAGGGCGGTCGAGCTTCCAGCCTTTGTCATCGGCCAACCTACGCACAAGCGAAAAGCCGTTGGAATGGATGCCTGATGAAGCCAGCCCAAGAATCACATCGCCATCGGCCAGCTTATCCGCCGTCAGCACATCGCCGCGTTCCACAGCACCGACGCAGAAACCGGCAAGATCATAGTCTTCATCTGCATACATGCCCGGCATTTCAGCGGTCTCGCCGCCAATCAAGGCACATCCGGCTTGTTTGCAACCTTCTGCAATTCCAGCGACCACTGCGGTCGCAACATCATTGTCCAGCTTTCCGGTGGCGTAATAATCTAGAAAGAAAAGTGGTTCCGCGCCCTGAACGATTAAATCATTCACGCACATCGCAACTAGATCGATACCGACGCCGTCATGACGTCTCGATTCGATTGCCAATTTGAGCTTTGTTCCCACACCATCATTCGCCGCGACGAGCAGTGGGTCGTTAAAACCAGCAGCTTTCAGATCGAAGAATCCGCCAAAGCCGCCCAGGTCTGCATCCGCGCCCGCACGGCGTGTGGCCTTGGCAAGCGGCGCAATTGCGCGGACAAGTGCGTTTCCGGCATCGATAGATACCCCTGCTTTTGCATAGGTATACGGTTCGGCTTGATTATGTTTTGAATCCATTTTTATGCTGCTAGCGAGAAGAGGCTTGGATTTCCATGCCAATGTCGTCAAAAGGGCGCACGAATGCCAAAGATATTCCAAAAATGGGGTCGTGCCCTTCTAATTTTGCTGCCGCTTGCTGTTGTTTCAGGCGGCATCGTCTATGCGCAAATTGAGGGCGGCCCGCGCGGTATTCGCCCTGTTGCCAGCACCGGTGATTTTGAAGTTACCGGTATTGAGGTGAATGTCACCGGCAAGACGCATGAGGAAGCTCGACTGAAAGGTTGGCAGGAAGCACAGCGCCTCGCGTGGAAAGAGCTTTGGAAGCGCAAACGCGGCGGCACGACTAGCGGGCTTTCCGATGGAACGCTGAACGGCATTGTATCGGCAGTTGTCGTTGAACAAGAACAGATTGGGCCAAAGCGCTATGTTGCGCGGCTGGGCGTGCTGTTTGACCGCGCGCGCGCCGGTAATTTGCTCGGCGTGAAGGGCGTTGCCCGCCGGTCAGCGCCTGTATTGTTGCTGCCAATATATTATTCCGCCGGTACACCGGTCATGTTTGAGCAGCGCACACCGTGGCAGCGCGCATGGGCAAAATTCAGAACGTCAGAAAGCAAAATCGACTATGTCCGCCCAAGCGGTGCTGGCAGCGAATCGCTTCTGCTAAACGCGGGGCAACTTGATCGCCGCAATCGCAGTTGGCTGCGCGTGATTCTCGACGAGTTTGGTGCTGCAGATATTATCGTGCCGATTGCCCGGATTGAGCGGCAATGGCCCGGCGGACCCGTAGTTGGCAAATTTTCCGCGCGATATAACGCGGATAATAAATTCCTTGGCAGTTTTACCTTGCGCGCAAAGGACGAGGCCGGCGTCCCCGCGATGATGAAACAGGCCGTCATAAAGATGGATGAACTGTTTCAATCTGCCTTGGCTAACGGACGGCTTCGTATTGATGCGACTTTGATTCTTGAAGAGGCTGTTATCGAGGACGAGGATATCGAGACGGCGGCACCAGAAGCGGCGGCATCGACAGGGGCATCGGAAAATACAAGCGCTGGCGGCGATTCAGAAAACGCGGCGACAAATAACGGCGGCGCAGACCCTGCTACTCCAGCAGCGCCAACACCGCCGCCTGCGGCAGTAACGACAATCTCGGTCCAGATCGCGACGCCGACCGCAGAATCGGTCGGGCAGGGCGAAGGTGCAATTCGTTCTGTGCCGGGAGTGCGTTCGGCATCGACCAGTAGCTTGGCAATCGGCGGTACGTCAGCAGTTCGCGTCGTGTATCAAGGCGATCCGGCAGCGCTGAAAGCCGCGCTCCAGGCACGCGGATGGCGGGTGAGCGGTTCAGGTTCGAGCTTACGCATCAGCAGATAATGGTCAGGCATATTTATGCGCCAAATAGCACTGCCAATCGATGCGCTTCGCCCTGACGATAGCGGGAGCCTCATTATCACCGATAGCAACGCGGCAATCGTCCAATCGCTGGCCGATAGCGAAAATTGGCCAGGGCGCTGCGCAATTCTCTCTGGCCCCGCCAGATCCGGCAAGTCCCTGTTGGCACGCTATTTTACTGGTAAGAACGGTGGTACAGCCATTGATGACGCCGACACACTGGATGACGAATCGCTATTTACTGCATGGAACCGGGCGCAGGAGAAAACGTCGCCTCTCCTGCTTGTCTCGACGCTTACACCGTCAGGATGGGGCATCAAACTCCCGGATCTGAAATCCAGGCTTGGAAGCGCGCTGCATCTGGAGGTAGGCCCACCTGATGATGAGCTGATCGAACATTTGTTGCAAAAGCATTTGCAGGATCGTGGTGCGGCATTGACGCCGGAAGCTCTTGCCTTTGTCGGCAAGCGAATAGAGCGCAGCTATTCTGCGATTGAAAATTTTGCGCGAGAGATCAACGCTGCTGCATTGTCGGAAAATAGAGCCGCAAGCATGTCGTTGGCGAAGCGGATACTCGGCGAATAACTAGCCGCAGCTGATCAGCGTAACCCGCATGTCGTCATCATAGCTGATATTCAATCTTTCCGCTCGATAGTCCATTGTTACGGCGGTGCGCGGAGGTATCCAGCGAAGCAATTCGGCACCTGTTTCTTTCACCAATTTTCCGCCTAGTTGGGCGGTGGCAATTTGGCCAATGGCATATTGGACGGTATCTGCCTGACAGCCGAAGCCTTGCTCTGGTGTCATCGGAACTTCGACGACCCGGTCTTTGGGCGATCTATTCTCGTTATCTTGGACAGTGGCACAGCCGATCAACAGCGGCAGGGCAAGTATGCTAAGCGTCTGTAGTTTCTGCATCGTCAGTCCTTTCGGTGCCAACTCCTTCGGCATTGCGCATCATTTTCAGCTTTCCGTCCACAACCGTAAAGCCAAGCCGTCCCTCGACAAGATCAAGAGCATCGCTTCCAAACTGCTCGAACCGCCAACTGGTCAGGACACGCAACCCTTCGCGTTCACCTGCGGCCAATCGTTCGAGCTCGTCAGTCTTGCAAATTAGACGCGATGCGACATTAATCTCGCGTGACCGGATTTTGAGGAGCAGCTTCAGCAAGTCGGCCACTAGCTGGCCTTCTTTGCCGCCATTGCTGCGGCGTCCTCTGCCATTGTGGGGACGATCAAGCGGTTTGGCATCACGGATGATCTGCATCAACCGCGCGCCAATTTCGTTATTTTTCCATGCCGCGGAAAGCCCGCGGATTTTACCAAGGCCTTCCTGTGCTTTTGGCGGATGCGAAGCAATGTCGGCCATTGTTTCGTCTTTCATGATCCGTCCGCGCGGAATATCCTTATGTTGCGCCTCGCGTTCGCGCCAAGCGGCTATTGCCTGCAACCGGCCAAGAACATCTGGTTTACGTGATTGGATTTTCACGCGCTCCCAGGATTTTTCCGGATCATTGCGATAATTATCGGCATCGGAAATCCGTTCCATCTCGTCATTAAGCCAGCCGCCGCGTCCCGTATCACGCAGTTTATCGAGCATTCTGGGGAAAATTTCCGACAGATGCGTAACGTCGCCTATGGCATAATCGATCTGGCGCTTGTCCAGCGGCCTACGGGACCAATCGGTGAAGCGGGCACCTTTGTCGAGATGGACGCCGAGCCATAGGTCGACAAGGTTTGAATATCCGATCTGCTCGCCTTGCCCCAATGCCATCGCAGCAATCTGCGTATCGAACATTGGATGTGGTGTTTTGCCAGACATGTTGAAGAATATCTCTATGTCCTGGCCGCCAGCGTGGAATATTTTTAAGACATCTTCATTTTCGCAAAGAAGGTCGAGCAAAGGATCGAGATCGATACCATCAGCTTTCGGGTCAATCGCCGCTGCTTCCTTGCCATCTGAAATCTGTACGAGGCAAAGATCAGGGTAGTAGGTATTTTCCCGCATAAATTCTGTATCGACAGCTACAAAATCGGCGTCTTTAAAACGGTCGCATAGTTCGGCGAGCGGTTTGCTATCGGAGATAAGAGGATGAATCTTCATGCTAGGCTGCTGGTATCAGCATATAGGCGCTTGACAAAGGGGCCTTGCACCGCTGTAGCCGCGCCAATTCAGCTTATACACAGTCCATGAACAGAAAAACCGCTTCAATGACCAATATGCACGCCTATCGCACCCATAACTGCGCCGCTCTCCGCAAGGGAAATGTCGGCGACACCGTCCGCCTTTCGGGTTGGGTTCACAATAAACGCGATCATGGCGGCGTATTGTTCATCGATTTGCGCGATCATTTCGGGATTACGCAGATACTGGCAGATAGCGACAGCAAGGCATTTGAGGCGCTTGATGCCCTGCGCAAGGAATCGGTGATTTGCGTCACTGGCCGTGTAGTTGCGCGGGATGATAGCCTTGTGAATAGCAAGCTGCCTACCGGTGAGATCGAAGTTTACGCCGATGAGATGGAGCTTTTATCTGCGGCGGATGAGCTTCCTATGCCCGTATTTGGTGAAGCGGATTATCCAGAAGAAACGCGTTTGCGTTACCGTTATCTCGATCTGCGCCGGGAGAATGTGCACGCGAATATGATGTTGCGGTCAAATGTGATTTCATCACTCCGCAACCGTATGACCGATCAAGGCTTCATGGAAATCCAGACGCCAATCTTGACGGCTTCTTCGCCAGAAGGCGCGCGCGACTATCTGGTTCCAAGCCGCGTACATCCCGGTAAATTCTACGCGCTGCCGCAAGCACCGCAAATGTTTAAGCAGCTGCTGATGGTCGCTGGCTTTGATAAATATTTCCAGATCGCACCCTGTTTCCGCGACGAAGACGCACGCGCCGATCGTTCGCCCGGCGAGTTTTACCAACTCGATCTCGAAATGAGCTTTGTAACGCAGGAAGATGTGTTTGGTGCGCTTGAGCCAGTTTTGGCGGGCGTGTTTGAAGAATTTGCAGATGGCAAAAGCGTTACGCCCGCCGGTGAATTTACGCGCATTCCTTATAAGCAGGCGATGCTTGATTATGGCAGCGATAAACCTGATCTTCGTAACCCGCTTATTATCCGGGATGTGACCGATCATTTTAAAGGTTCGGGCTTCGGGCTGTTTGATAAGATCGTATCCGGCGGCGGCGTTGTCCGCGTTATCCCAGCGCCGAAGACTGCAGAGAAGAGCCGTAAATTCTTCGATGAAATGAATGAATGGGCGCGCGGTGAGGGGCATGCTGGCCTTGGCTATGTCACCCGCAAAGGCGGAACCTTTGGCGGTCCGATTGCCAAGAATCACGGCGAAGAGGGCATGCTGAAGTTATACGAAGAGCTTGGCCTTGGTGACGATGATGGTCTTTTCTTTGCGGCAGGCAAAGAAGGGCAAGCGGCAAAACTAGCCGGTGCAGCGCGTACCCGCGTTGGCGAGCAGCTTGAATTGATCGAACAGGATTGCTTCAAATTCTGCTGGATCGTTGACTTTCCGATGTTCGAATATGATGAAGAAACGAAGAAGGTCGATTTTAG
Source organism: uncultured Sphingomonadales bacterium (assembly GCA_937129355.1). GTDB lineage: Bacteria > Pseudomonadota > Alphaproteobacteria > Sphingomonadales > Sphingomonadaceae > Sphingorhabdus_B. The sequence goes on from CAKZNA010000063.1 coordinate 15,135, forward strand.
CCATAACCCGTTCTCTATGCCGCAAGGCGAGATGGAAGCGCTGGAAAGCAAAGATCCTCTCGATATTCTCGCATGGCAATATGACATTGTGTGTAACGGCGTAGAGCTGTCATCAGGGGCAATTCGGAACCATCGACCCGACATTATGTATAAGGCTTTTGAAATCGCTGGTTACAGTCAGGCCGACGTCGACGAGAATTTCTCCGGTATGATCAATGCGTTCAAATTTGGTGCGCCGCCGCATGGTGGTTCTGCTCCGGGTGTTGACCGCATCGTGATGCTTCTGGCCGATGAACCGAATATCCGCGAAGTGGTTGTCTTCCCCATGAACCAGAAGGCGGAAGATTTGATGATGAGCGCGCCAGGCAATGTTTCGGCGCAGCAGCTGCGTGAACTCAATCTTCGCGTGGTTGAGCCACCGAAGGAATAAGCCCTGTTCTAATTCAGTTCAGCTTTGCTTAGTAACTTACCAGAATGATTCGTAAATTCTGGTAACGGGGCAAAACTATGTTGAAACTGAAATTGGCTACGGCGCTTTTATCCGGCGCTGCATTGGTTGCATCTGCAAATGCAGAAACGCTGAAAATATCCGGTCTATACCCTGCGCAGCGCGAGGGCACAGCTCTGCTTGAAACAATATCCATCGAAAATTTTGGCGGCCGCGATGGCGATGATCTCGGTTTTGCTATCGAAGAGAAATTGCAGGCGGTCAGTTTTGATGGTGAACCCTATTTCACAGTGATGATGGGGCGTTCGGCGAGCAATCCGGATGCTATATTATCGGGAACAGCGACAGCGCGCATCGATGAATATGGCACGACTGAATACCGAAGCCGCTGCGTTGAGAGAAATGACAAAGGAAAATGCACGAAGCACAAGAGCCGTAAGGTGCCGTGCTTGAAACGCGTGATTGATTTCGATGGAAATTTGCGGCTTTCAGATTTCGGTGACGGGCGCTCTATTTTCAGCAAGAGCCTATCGGACCGAGACGAGCAGACGATTTGCGACCGGGATGAGAGTTTCTCTTCTAGCCAAAGTGTAGTTCGGGGGATGCTTGGCAAGGTTGCTTATGCCGTTCGTCGTGATCTTGCGCCGATAGAATTGCACCAGGATATCCGCGTGCTGGAAAGCCGCAAGGGTATGGAAAAAGGTGCAAGCAAGTCTTTTAGAGCTGCGGTGAAAATGACTAAGAAGGATGAGGTTGAGGCATGCCGTATGTGGTCGGAATTGGCCGCCAACAGCGCGCCGCATGGTTCGCTTGCGTTTAATATCGGGCTATGTGCCGAGCAAGCTGGTGATTTTGAAGTCGCGCTTGCGCGGTATGATGAGGCTGGTTCGCTTCTTGGCAAGAAAGCGGAAGTTGATCAGGGCATTCGCCGCATCCGTGACAAGCAACAAGCAGGCGAAGATTGGAACGCACGCTACCCGGCAAAACCGGAACAAGCGGCGCCAGATGCCGATGCTGCAAGTGATGCGGCCAGCGAGGGGAGTTAGCCGCGTCCGAAAGCGGGACAAAGCTGTTTTGCCTTTACCCTTGATTTTGGTGCGGTTTCCGCGCGATTATTGGTGATATGACGATTGACCTTACCCAATATGAACGCGGCGCCGAATATGATGGCAATTATGCCAGGGATTTGAAGCGCCTTCAAAGGCGGCTGTCAGAGCTGCAATCGCTGCATATCATTCATGGCTGCCGTACTTTGATTATATTCGAAGGTTGGGATGCTGCGGGCAAGGGCGGCGCGATCAAGCGCATGACAGCACGCTGGGACCCGCGTTATTTCGAGGTTTATCCGATTAGTGCACCCACGAAGGAAGAGAAGGACAAGCATTTCCTTTGGCGCTTTTGGAATAAATTGCCCGGTAGCCGTGAAATTTCTGTTCTGGACCGCAGCCATTATGGCCGTGTGCTGGTCGAACGGGTTGAAGGCTTTTGCAGCGAGGCCGATTGGCGGCGCGGATATGATGAGATCAATGAATTTGAAGCGCAGCAAGGCGACATCGGCACAAAGATCATCAAAATATTCCTGCATGTGACGCAGGAAACGCAGGATGCGGTGCTGAAAGAAAGGCTTGAAACGCCGTCAAAGCGCTGGAAAGTGACCGAAGAGGATTTCCGCAATCGCGGTAAGCGCAGCGATTATCTGGCTGCGATAGAAGAGATGTTCGAACAGACCAACACGCGCTGGGCACCTTGGAAGGTATTTGATGCAGGCAACCAGAAAGCAACGCGGATAGCGGTTCTACAGCATATTGTCGCGGAATTGGAAGAACATGTGCCGCAAGAATTTCCGGAAGCCGATGCCGCCGTTGTAAAGCTCGCCAAATCGACATTCGGTTAAAAAATGCTGGGTCGCTAGGCTGATAAGTAATCTACTGAAACGACTTCCCATTCTTTTGGGCCGGCGGGCAGTGTGACGGTTCGTAGATCGCCAACCGCGGCTTTTCGTAATGCTCGGGCAAGTGGAGAATTCCAGCCTATTCGGCCTTTATCTGCTTCGGCTTCATCATCGCCAACCAGCGTCACGATACGCTGATTGTCATCTTCATCCGCTAGCGTGACGGTCGCGCCAAAATAGACATGGCTTTTGTCCAGTTGTCCCGCCGGATCAATCACCTGCGCGGACTTGATCCGTTTGGAAAGCCAGCGGACCTCACGGTCAATCTCGCGCAAGCGCTTTTTGCCATATTGATAATCGCCATTTTCGCTGCGGTCGCCGTTGCCAGCTGCCCAGCTTACGATTTCGACGATCTTTGGCCGCTCGACCTCGAATAGCTCGATATATTGCGCGCGTAGCTTTTCGTAGCCGACAGGCGTTATCGGGTTATTCTGTTCAGCCATGGGTAGCGGATATCAGCCTGGACGGTTTTTGCCGAGATAACGGCTGAGCGGGTTCGGGGTGCGGATATTTGCCCGCTTTGGATTCAGGTGATCATACATCACTGCATTTTCCAAAACGCGTTGAACATAGTTTTTCGTTTCATAAATTGGAATACGTTCGATCCATGTCAGAATATCGATCTGCCCGGTGCGCGGGTCACCATTTGCGCGAAGCCATTTGTTCACGTTACCCGGGCCAGCATTATAGGCGGCAACGGCAAGCGGATAGCTACCATTGAAATAACTCATCATTCGCTGAATGTAAGTCGAACCAAGCCTGATGTTATAGGCCGGATCCGTGGTCAGCGCGGCCTTGCGATAGCTCATGTTGATCTTGCCGGAAGTTTCCCGTGCGGTTCCCGGCATAAGCTGCATCAGCCCGCGTGCGCCAGCATGGCTTATCGCGGCGCGATCAAACTGGCTTTCCTGCCGCGTGATAGCGTGGATAAGCGTGAAATTGCGTCCGTGACCAGAGGGGAGAGGCATGGTTGGAAAGCCGTGCGGAATGAAATCACTATGGCCTTCTACGCGAGCATTCCGGCCAGCCATAACGGCCAGATCAGGACGTCGGAGTGATTTGGAAAGCGTAATCGCATTTTGAAATTCCTCAGGAGTTTCGGCGGCATTGGCAATCGCGCGCAAGAATAGCGACTGTTCGCGCCAGCTGCCGACCCGTGGTGCAATGCGCGCGGCGAGGTAGACCGACTTGTTGCCGCCCGCGATATTTCCGGTAACCGGAGCGCTCGGAATATTTGTGGGGATGGAGCGGCCAAGCGCTTCGAGTGACAACATTCCGTAGAACTGGTCGAAATAAGCAGCTGCCTTTTCAAAATATGCATTGGCAGCGCCGCGCTCTCCGGCTTTCAGCGCCGCTTTGCCGGCCCAATACCAACCCTTTGAACGGGTTTGTGGGGATCTGGCTGCATCGCCATATCTTTCAAACATGCCCATCGCGGCGCGCGGGTTGTTTAGCCGATCAAACGCCACCGTTCCTGCAAGCCAGGCAAGGCTAGTATAGTCATCGCGCACGCCGAGTTCTTTTTTGCTGACATCGGTTCCACGCGGCAGGCCATCGTCAACTTTTGATGCGATATTGTAAGCCAACTGATATTGGCGATCATTGGCCGCTGCCCGGGCGTTGGTGAGCAATGTTTCATACCATTCTTCCGCATCCACCGGCAACGTCGTTAGCGGCGGCCGATTGGCAAGCATCTGTCTTACGCGGTAGCTGTTACCCGCCCGGCGCATCAATGTGGCGCGGTCGGTAAGTAGCCCTGCATCTCTCAGAGATTCTTGGCCGACAGCGTTGACTTTGCTCGATGCATCAGGACTTTTGCGGCGTACCGCGATGCGGGCCTCGAATGTTGAGCGTTTGGCTGGTGATGCTAGCGGCAGTAAGGTCTGCGCTGCACTATATCCGCCTTTCCAAAGAAGCGCATCAATGCGGGCATCATGGTCGGCTGTGGTAAGGCGTTGGCCCAGAAAGCCGCGCAATGCATTTGCGTCAAAATTCGTCAGCGGACCGGCACGCCATGCTTTGCGGCCCCATTCGATTGCCTGATCGCTCTTTCCTGTCGCATTCAATGCCATCGCATATTTTGCGCGTCCGGCATTTGTCGTTGGTGGAAGCCGATCGAAAAAGGCAACAACCTGATTTGGTGACCAGCTGCGCGTATCAATCGCTTGCTCCGCATTGCGGCGCATTTTCTTTTCGGCGGGCCAGCCGGGATATGTCATCAGGAAAGACGCATATTCGTTAAACGAGTAATTGCCCCCTTGGCTAAGCCGCCGCCAGCGCTGCATCGCGGCCGGGATATTACCTTGGCTGGGGTCAACCTGTGACTGCGGTACGGTTACCGATGAGCCATCGCCCGTCCCGGATTGGAATGTTACGCCTTGTGAATATGCCGGACTAGCGAGAAAAATGCCGGAAATTGCGGCGAGTGATGCAGAATATAGATGCTTTGTCATGCTGGACATATTATGGAGCGCTTTCTTATCTAAGGCTGAACAGCTTTTGAAACTGAATATCATTGGCCGACTAAGGCCATAAAGAAGAAAGATAATCCATGTTTTCCGGTTCAATACCCGCTCTGGTGACTCCTTTTTGCGACGGGTCGTTTGACGAAGCCGTGTTTCGCGATCTTGTTGATTGGCAAATCGAAAATGGTTCGAAAGCGCTGGTGCCGTGCGGGACGACCGGAGAAGCCGCAACGATGAGTTTTGAGGAGCATTTCAACGTTGTTCGGGTGTGCGTCGAGCAAGCCGCAGGGCGGGTTCCGATCATCGCCGGTTGCGGATCGAATGATACCCAGATTGCACTTAAAAACATATGCAAAGCCGAAGAATTGGGGGTTGATGCCGCCCTTGTTGTGCCGCCTTATTATAACCGACCAAACCAGGCAGGTATCACAGCGCATTTCGAGGCGTTGTTGGATGGCAGTAACTTGCCGATTATGCTGTATAATGTGCCTGGCCGCACCGCGTCTGACATTTCAACAGAAACCATGGCGGCACTTTCAAAGCATAAACAAGTCATCGGGGTAAAAGACGCGACGGCCGATATGGACCGCATCAGCGCGCAGCGACGTCTATGCGGTAAAGATTTTTGCCAGATATCGGGGAATGATTATCTGGCACTTGGTTATATGGCGATGGGCGGGGTTGGCTGCATTTCCGTGACCGCGAATGTAGCCCCAAAACTATGTGCAGAATTTCAGGCGGCCTGTGCCGATGGCAATTATGAAAGAGCGCTTGAGCTTGATGATATTTTGCATCCTTTGCACAATGCCTTGTTTTCCGATGCATCGCCCGGACCAGTCAAATATGCGGTGTCGCGCGTGGTTGACAATTTTCCTGACGAGCTTCGTCTGCCGATGACTCCGCCGAGCGCGGAAAGCCGTAAGCAGGTGGATGAGGCTTTGGAGCATGCGGGACTTATCTGATGGCACGGCCGCGTCACGAAGCCTTTGATAAGACCAAGACGGTGGCCGAGAACCGCCGTGCGCGGTTTGACTTTGCTATCGATGATAAGTTCGAGGCCGGGATCGTCTTGCAAGGAACAGAGGTAAAGGCACTTCGTTTTGGCGAGGGGACTGTTGCCGAAAGTTACGCCGAAGTGAAAGAAGATGAAATTTGGCTGATTAATGCCAATATTCCAGAATTCAGCCACGGCAACCGGAATAATCATGAACCGCAACGTCCGCGTAAATTGCTGCTTAACCGGCGCGAGATAAACAAGATGCGGGCCGGGGTCGAGCGCAAGGGAATGACTGTTGTTCCCTTGTCGATTTATTTCAATAGCCAAGGTCGAGCAAAAGTAGAATTGGCTTTGGCCAAAGGGCGCAAGGCACCGGACAAGAGAAGTTATAAAAAAGATCAGGACTGGAAAAGAGAGCAAGGACGCTTGTTGAAGAAGCATGGGTGACAAGAAACATCAGAAAAAGTCCACAAACTGGCTCGACCGGAATATGCCCACTCGCGAAGGCCTTGGGAAAAACAAGTATTTAAAGCCATTTCGTCATCGGTTCCTGAGATCCGAGCTTTGGCGGTTTACGCGCCGTTCTGTCCCGCGCGGTGTAGCTTTAGGAATATTTGCTGGATTCATCGTGCCCATCGGCCAAATTTTTCTCGCTGCGTTTCTGGCTTTGCCGGCCCGTGCGAATATGCCGGTTGCTGCTTTGACGACTTTCATCACCAATCCCTTCACTTTCCCGTTTTGGACCTATGTGGCTTATAATGTCGGCGGATTTATTTTGCGCATTGAACGCCTCAGCGGCGAACCAGCATCCAGCGGACAGGATAGCGGGCGTTTGCAATGGTTCGAATGGTTGGCGGAGGGGGCAGGGCTGACGGCGATCGGGTTTTTGGTGATGGCAATTGTTTTTTCCGCGCTTGGTTATGTGGTCTCGTCTTGGTTCTGGACGCGTTGGATTATGCGCAAAAGAAGGCGTCGGTCGAAAAAACACGCATCTCGCCGATAAATTCTTGGTTCAGGCGGGAGCTGATATAAGCCCGCATCAACACAAATATATTGGGGATAGTTCTATGAAACTTCATCGCAAACTGGCGCTTGCCAGCTCTATTTTCGCGCTTAGCATTCCAATGACCGCACATGCTGAAGAAACAGCTGAGGCCGCCGATGCCGCGGCAAAGGATGCAGCTGAACTCGGAACATATGGCTTTGACTCTGACGGTATGGATCCATCGGTGAAGCCCGGCGACGATTTTTTTGAGTTTGCAAATGGCGCGTGGCTCAAGAAGACAGACATTCCTTCAGACAAATCCAACTATGGCATGTTTACTGCATTGGCCGATCTTTCCAAAGAACGCGTGAAAGCGGTATTGGAGGCCGAAAAGGATAGCGGCACCAAGGCTGGCAACGCCTACAAAAGCTACGTTGATGCTGAACGTGTTGAAGCGCTTGGAATGAAGCCCGTCGAACCTTGGCTGAATAAAATCCGCGCGATTGATTCCAAGGAAGATTATCATAAACTCCTGCCGGAAGCTGGCCGTAATGGTGTTGGTCTCTTGATGTTCGGTTTTGTGGGGCAGGATGACAAAGATCCTGAATCCTATATTTTCCAGCTTTATCAGGGCGGCACGGGGTTACCGGACCGCGACATGTATCTGGTCGAAGATGAAAAGCTGGAAAAAAACCGCGTTGCTTACAAAAGCTATCTTGGGAAAATGCTGACATTGGCGGGCGAAGAAAACGCGTCGCAGCGTGCAGAAGCCATTTTCGCTTTCGAAAAAGCAGTGGCCGGTAAGCATTGGACCCGTGAAGATTCGTCGGATTCGAGCAAAACATATAACAAACTGACCGTCGCAGAGCTTGATAAGCTTATGCCCGGAATGGGCATGAAGAATGTCATGGCGGGTGTTTCTGACAAGATTGACAGTGTCATTGTATTTCAGCCCAGCGCCTTTTCAGGACTGGCCGAAATTATCGGTAAGACCGATCTTCAGGTTTTAAAAGATCAGGCAATTGTACAGAGCCTGCGTTCTTACGCCAATGTCCTTCCCGATGCTGTCGCTGATACAAGATTTGCGTTCTATGGCACAACGCTGTCCGGCACGCCGGAACGCGAACCACGCTGGAAGCGCGGGGTTTCCTTCACCGAAGGTGTCGTTGGCGAAGAGGTTGGCAAAAGCTATGCCGCCAAATATTTCCCGCCAGCAACAAAGGCGGCGATGAAAGAATTGGTCGATAATGTCTTGGCCGCAATGGGCCGCCGCATTGACGGGCTTTCGTGGATGCAGCCGCAGACCAAAGCGAAAGCGAAGACGAAGCTGAATAATTTCACGACCAAAATCGGCTATCCCGATAAATGGAAGGATTATAGCGCGCTTGATGTGAAGGCGGATGATCTGTTTGGGAATGAAATCCGTTCCAACAATTTTGAGTTTGACGACGATATTGCAAAGCTTGGCGCGCCGATCCGTCGCTGGGAATGGGGCATGTTGCCGCAGACAGTGAATGCTTATGCCAATTTCGGGATGAACGAGATTGTCTTCCCGGCCGCCATTCTGCAACCTCCATTTTTTGACCCGAACGCAGATGCGGCAATCAATTATGGCGGTATTGGCGCGGTCATAGGCCATGAAATCAGTCACCATTTTGATGACCAAGGCGCGAAATATGATGAAAATGGCCGCCTCTCTGATTGGTGGACTGACGAAGACGTTGCCGCGTTTGAAGCGGCAGGTAAAAAACTGATCGCACAATATGACAAGTATGAAATCTTCCCTGGCAAAAATGTGAAGGGTGAGTTTACACTTGGTGAAAATATTGGTGATCTTGCGGGTTTGACCGTTGCTTACGACGCATACAAGGCATCGCTTGGCGGGAAAGAATCTCCTGTGATTGACGGTATGACTGGCGATCAGCGCTTTTTCCTTGGCTGGGCTCAGGTTTGGCGCCGGAAATATCGAGATGCGGAATTGCAGCGCCGCTTGCTAACGGACTCACATAGTCCGTCTGCGCAGCGCACATGGGTCGTTCGCAATCTTGACAAATGGTATGATGCGTTCAAACCGAAAGAGAATGAAAAACTCTATCTTGCACCCGAAGACCGGGTCCGCATTTGGTAAGGAGCCAGATCCTAGATGACAAGTCTGTCCCCGCCATCGCAAATACAGCTTTTTGGCGGGGATGAGGCGGATTCAAAGCGCCATCGTTTGAAATGGACGCTGATATTGGGCGGGGCCATGCTGGTCTCACTCATTTTATTGTGGGTCGCGACTCGCAGCCCCGTGATGACCGGTGCCTTTGCTGCCGGTCTGGTGGGGTTTTGGGGCTTGGCCGAATATGTCCGGCGAACGCGCGCGCCAGAAGCAACATCGGAAACATTGCCGCCGGACTGGTCGATAACACGTGATACTGCCGATCTATCCGTTGCTGCTGTCGCGGTAAGCGACCGTGCTGGACGCCTGGTTTGTGCAAATGGTCTATTTGGGAAATGGTTTGAAGGCGTTAGCGCGCCGCCAAATATCGATATAGATGAAGGCGGGCGGCAGCTGCTTGCGGATTTGGCGCGGGCAGCATGGCGTGATGGCGAAGCGCAGGTGGATGGCGTCCGGAAAAGAGATGAAGAATATTCGGTAAGAGCGCTTCGTTCCGGTGCCGGCGACGAATATCTTTTGTGGTGGATCGCTCCGGCCGAACGCGTGGATATCGAAACCCGCGCACGCGATTTTGTTAGCGGCAGATTGGGCCGGTTTATGGCGCTATCGGGCATCATGGCCGTTAGCATTGGTGCGGAAGGCCGTGTAAGGTCCGCAAATTCGGCCTTTGCCCTGCGCGCAGCGGGCGATGAAAACACCAATATGGTCAGCCAGGAATTGTCGGCGCTGATGCGGATGGACGAAAAGGGCGCGATCTATTTTGAACGAGAAGGCAGAAGCGGTCTGCCGGTGCGGTTGATTCATGTCCCTCTAGCACCCGAGGGCGAAGATGGCGGCGCGCTATTGCTTGCAATTGATGAAGATGGCGCAAGAATCGATCGTGCATCTGCGCTTACCCATGTTCAAAATATGCTCGCCACGTTACCGTTGGGCCTTGCATTGGTCGACCGTGACGGGCGTTTCCTGTTTGCCAATGATAGTTTCGCGCGGGTGGTCGGGTTGCCGTCTAACAAGCTTCCGCCATATCCCGGCGATTTGGTCGTCACGGAAGACAAGGCGGCGGTCGCCGAATCCATCCGCCGTTATTCGCGCGGTCAGGCCATGTCGGGCGATATAGCCGTGCGGCTTAAAGATGCGCCTGAAGAAGTGATCGCTGTTTCTGTATCCGGCGTCCGCGGGCTTGGTGAGGCGGCCGTTTTGGTCGGATTGAAAGATGATAGCGAGGAAACCAAGCTTAAACGGCAGGTCGCACAGGCCACGAAGATGCAAGCGATCGGCCAGCTAGCCGGCGGCGTAGCACATGATTTCAACAATATCCTGACCGCGATCATCGGATATTGCGATTTGATGCTGATGCGGCACCAGCCGGGCGACAGCGATTATGATGATTTGCAGCAGGTCAAGAATAACTCTAACCGCGCCGCCAGCCTGACGCGCCAGCTGCTGGCCTTTTCGCGGCAACAGACGCTGCGTCCGCAAGTGCTGCAACTGCCCGATGTTGTGGTTGAGGTATCCAGCCTTTTGAAACGCCTACTTGGTGAGAAAATACGGTTAGAGGTTAATCATGGCCGCAATCTGGGCGCGGTGCGCGCTGATCCGGGACAGCTTGAGCAAGTCATCGTCAATCTTGGCGTCAATGCGCGCGACGCAATGACTGAAGGAGGCCTGCTGCATATCGAAACGCGAAGCGTTAGCCAGGCCGATGTCCGCAAGCTGGGTAGCGATATCTTGCCGATTGCCGACTATGTGCTGCTGTCGATGGAAGATAGCGGCAGCGGGATCGCCAAAGAGAATTTGGCTAAAATATTCGAACCTTTCTTCACGACCAAAGATGTGGGGCAGGGGACTGGCCTTGGCCTCTCTACCGTCTACGGCATCGTTAAGCAGACTGGCGGCTTTATATTTGCCGATTCTGAAGTCGGTAAAGGCACGCGCTTTGATATTTATCTTCCGGTGCATGAAGGCGAAGTCGAGACCAAAGCTCTGCCCAGGAAAGATGACAGTCCGGCGAAAGAGGCTTGGGGCAGCGGTAGGGTCTTGATCGTCGAGGATGAGGATATGGTTCGCGCAGTGGCGGAACGTGCGCTGGTCCGTCAGGGCTATACCGTAGAGACAGCAAGCGACGGCGAAGAGGGGCTTGAGTTATTCGAAGATGGCAAGCGATATGACCTGATCGTTTCGGATGTGGTCATGCCGAACATGGACGGCCCGGCGATGGCGCGGGCATTGCGCGAAAAATATGGTGATATGCGGATATTGTTTATGTCTGGTTATGCAGAGGAGCAGCTTCGGGAGTCGATCAACCTTGATAATGTGTTCTTCTTGCCCAAACCATTCTCTGTTCAACAGATATCAGATGCTGTTCGCGATGCCATTTCTAGCGAGTGATTGAAAAACAACATAAATAAAATTATGTTCCACTCTTGTTCTTTTGGAACAAATGCGATACAAACTGTTCTCACACTGGGTGGAAACATAAATCGCTAGCTTAAGGAGTGGGATAATGGCAGCAAGTTTAAAAGTAGTGGATCAGGCGAAAGAGAATAAATTGAACAACGCAGATCGGGAAAAGGCACTTGATGCCGCATTGGCACAAATTGATCGTGCCTTCGGTAAAGGTTCAGCGATGAAACTGGGCAGCCGGGAGGCGATGAATGTTGAGTCTATTTCAACGGGTTCGCTCGGTCTTGATATCGCATTGGGTATCGGCGGCCTTCCAAAAGGGCGCGTCGTTGAAATTTACGGTCCGGAAAGTTCGGGTAAAACGACGCTGACATTGCATGCGATCGCAGAAATGCAGAAAGCAGGCGGTACGGCGGCGTTTATCGATGCGGAACATGCGCTCGACCCCGGTTATGCCAAGAAGGTTGGCGTCGATATTGATAACCTGATTATCTCTCAGCCTGATACGGGTGAGCAGGCATTGGAAATCGCCGATACGCTGGTGCGGTCAAATGCCATCGATATTCTGGTCATCGATTCGGTTGCCGCGCTTGTCCCGCGGGCAGAGATTGAAGGCGAAATGGGTGATACCCATGTTGGCCTGCAAGCGCGCTTAATGTCTCAGGCGCTTCGCAAGATTACTGGGTCGATCAACCGGTCGAACTGTATGGTTATCTTCATCAACCAGATCCGCATGAAAATTGGTGTGATGTATGGCTCGCCGGAAACGACATCGGGCGGCAATGCGCTGAAATTCTATTCATCGGTACGTCTGGATATCCGCCGGATTGGCCAGATCAAGGATCGCGATGAAGTGGTGGGCAATGCTACCCGCGTGAAGGTTGTTAAAAACAAGGTCGCACCGCCGTTTAAGCAGGTTGAATTTGATATCATGTATGGCAAGGGCATCTCCAAGATGGGCGAGATACTCGATATGGGTGTGAAGGCCGGGATTGTCGAAAAATCCGGCAGCTGGTTTAGCTATGATTCCATCCGCATCGGTCAGGGCCGCGAAAATTCAAAACAGTGGCTTTCGGATAACCCAGAAATGGCGCTGAAGATTGAGAATGTGATCCGCGGCAATGAAGATGAACTTGCCGAAGACATGCTGACCGCGCCGGAAAAAGATGCCGAGGGTGAAGAGCCGGCAGAATAAGGCGCCTTTGCATTTAGCTTAAATTTTGAACTCCCGAAAATCTCCTCCTCCCCCGGAGGGGATTTGCGGCCCGCGCCTGAAGGGCCGCGCCGGTCCGTCCCGACCCACCCCGGGACGGACCCTTTTTATCCTGGAATGGTGGATCCGATTCATTTCATTCAAGCCGAGTGGAATTGTCCAGTATCTGGCATTACAATCGGCTTGTAAGCGCGCTTTGGCTGCCCTAAGTCGCTTTCATGACCTCGACCAACGATATTCGCCGCGCGTTTCTTGATCACTTTGCAGCGGCAGGCCATGAAGTGGTGCCTTCGTCGCCGCTCGTTCCGCATAATGACCCGACATTGATGTTCGTTAATGCGGGCATGGTTCCGTTCAAGAATGTGTTTACCGGCCTTGAGACTCGCGAAAATTCGCGCGCGACATCCAGCCAGAAATGCGTGCGCGCAGGCGGCAAGCATAATGATCTCGATAATGTCGGCTATACCGCGCGTCACCACACATTCTTTGAAATGCTGGGCAATTTTTCTTTCGGTGATTATTTCAAAGATGAGGCAATTGAACATGCCTGGACGCTTTGCACCAAAACATGGGGTATTGATCCAGCCAAACTAACTGCAACGGTCTATCACACAGACGATGAAGCCTTTGACCTTTGGAAGAAGATCACCGGGCTACCCGATGACCGCATCATCCGCATCGCCACCGATGACAATTTTTGGTCGATGGGTGAAACCGGACCTTGCGGACCTTGCAGTGAAATTTTCTACGACCATGGCGATCATATCGCAGGCGGCCCTCCTGGCAGCCCGGATGAGGATGGCGACCGGTTCGTTGAAATCTGGAATCTTGTCTTCATGCAATATGAGCGGCAGGAAAATGGTGACCAGCTCGACCTTCCAAAACCCAGCATTGATACCGGGTTGGGGCTGGAACGCATCGCTGCCGTATTGCAGGGCGTGCATGATAATTACGATACCGATACCTTCAAAGCGCTAATCCACGCCTCGGAAGAAATGACGTCTACCAAGGCAGAAGGCGAAGCCAGCGGAAGCCACCGTATTATTGCCGATCATCTGCGCTCTACCAGCTTCCTGATCGCTGATGGTGTGCTGCCATCCAACGAAGGGCGCGGATATGTTCTGCGCCGGATCATGCGCCGCGCGATGCGGCATGCACATATTCTGGGCGCGAAAGATCCATTGATGCACCGCCTTGTTGGTAGCCTGACATCTGAAATGGGTGCGGCATTTCCCGAACTTGTCCGAGCGCAGGCATTGATCGAAGAGACATTGCAGCAGGAAGAAACCCGCTTCCGACAAACGCTCGATAAAGGTTTGAAGCTTCTGGATGGCGCGACCAGCGGAATGAAGGCTGGCGATACGCTTCCGGGTGAAACCGCATTTAAGCTCTATGACACTTATGGCTTTCCCTATGACTTGACCGAAGATGCTCTGCGCGCGCAGGGACTTGGCGTTGATCAAGTGGGTTTTGATGCAGCGATGGACAATCAGAAAGCCATGGCACGTGCGGCTTGGAAAGGTTCTGGCGCAAAAGCTTCTGATGATATCTGGTTTGATATAGCCGATCGTGTCGGCTCCACCGAATTTACCGGATATACCGCAACCGAAGGCGAGGGACAGGTTGTGGCGCTCGTCAAAGATGGTGCCGAAATAACCGACGCGAAGATTGGTGACGACGTTACAATTATCACCAACCAGACGCCATTCTACGGCGAATCCGGCGGCCAGAATGGCGATGCGGGAACAATCTCTACGGCCGAAGGCCTATCGATAGAGATAACAGATACCACCAAACCGCTGGGCCGGTTGCATGCGCATCACGGCAAGATAACATCGGGCGAAATCGCGGTTGAGGATACCGTGCATCTCGCCATTGATGCGCCGCGCCGCGACACTATCCGCGCCAATCACAGCGCCACCCATCTGGTTCATGCTGCATTGCGCAACCATTTGGGTGAACATGTGACGCAGAAAGGCAGCATGGTTGCGGCTGATCGGTTGCGTTTTGACTTTGCGCATCAGAAGGCCGTCAGCGCCGAGGAAATCGCCGCAATTGAAGCCGAAGTGAATGGGCAGATTCGCGGCAATCGGGAAGTGTCGACACGGTTGATGACGCCCGATGATGCTATCGAAGCAGGCGCGCTTGCTCTGTTTGGTGAGAAATATGGCGATGAAGTTCGCGTGCTTTCTATGGGCGATACGGGCGGCGTAAATTATTCGGTTGAACTATGCGGTGGTACGCATGTGCGGGCACTTGGCGATATTCAGCTCTTCACGATCATTTCCGAAGGTGCGGTGGCATCTGGTATCAGGCGGATCGAGGCGTTGACCGGAGAGGCTGCGCGGCAACATCTGGCCAGCCGCGAAGGTCAGTTGAAGGATGTCGCGGCGATCCTCAAAACCTCTCCTGATGACGTTGGCACCCGCGTTGAAACGCTGATGGCCGAACGCAAGGCGATGGAAAAAGAACTATCCGCCGCCAAAACCGCTTTGGCGATGGCAGGCAGCGGTGGCGGTCAAAAGGCTGAAGCCGAAGATGTGGGCGGTGTGAAATTCCTTGGGCAGGTTATAGCGGGCGTTGAGCCCAAAGCATTGCGCGGGCTTGCCGAAGAACAGATGAAGGCGCTGGAAAGCGGTGTCGCCGTCATCATTGCCGCCAACGAAAATGCCAATACCGTTGTTGTAGCCGTGTCGTCCGATTTGCATGATCGCTTTGCCGCACCCGACTTGGTTCGTGCAGCTACCGAAGCAATGGGCGGGAAGGGTGGCGGCGGTCGCCCTGAAATGGCGCAAGGCGGCGGGCCGGCGGGCGGCGATGAAGCGCAAGCAGCGGTTGATGCCGTTAAGGCGTTGATTGCAGGTTAGCTATTCCAGCGCTTTCAAGCGCGGTGTTTCGTCTGACGTGCTAACGTCCATGATGATTTTGCGAAACTCTTCGCGCTTTTCATGAACCGAAGCAACTACTGGCCCCATCGGAATACCGAGGTCCACCAGAACTGCTTCTGACAGTTGCAGCGAGCTTTCCAGCGTTTCCGGAACCGCATCGCTTGCGCCAGCCTTATAGAGCCTGGCCGCATGTTCAGCATCCCGCGCACGCGCGACGATTTTGAGATTGGGAAGCCAACCACGGACACGCTTGACCGTACGTTCGGCAAGAACGGGTTCATCCATCGTTAGGACCAGCGCCTTCGCGTGGCCCAGTTGAAGTTTGTCCAACGTTTCGGGCCGCGAAATATCGCCAAATAATATCGTGTATCCGTCGCGCAGCCCCATTGCCACGGCATCAATATCAGATTCAACGGCCACATAGGGCTGGTCATGCGCTTTCAACATTTGGGCAATCAACCGCCCGACGCGCCCAAAGCCGATAATCACCGTCCGCGGTTCATTTTTTTCCATAGACTCGCTGACCACATCATCGCTGCCGCGCATCTCAATCCGCCTTGCCATGTCATGCCCGATGCGGGCCAGGATAGGAGTGATCGTCAAACCGATTGCTGTTGCGACTTGCCAGAAATTTGCATTGTCCGGGCTGATAAGCTGGGCAGCACTTGCGGCCCCGAGCACAATCAATGTCGTTTCCGATGGGCTGGCCATTAACACACCGGCTTCC
>CAKZNA010000064.1 GCA_937129355.1 uncultured Sphingomonadales bacterium
CATTGATTGCTGCACCCAAAAATTTGGCAATAGCCTATACGCTCCGTGAAATACGCCCAGCATTTGCGTTGCTGTTGGAGCTAGATGAGCGCTTGGGACTTGTCGTGGGGCGGACAAATGAAGCCCTGGTTGGGCAGATGCGGATGGCGTGGTGGCGTGACGTCATTTCTAAAGACGTAGACGCCCGACCGAGCGGCGAGCCGTTAATCGCAGGGTTGCCAGCAGTTGAAGCGCAGCATGGCCGCGCGCAGATTGCTTCTTCGATGGCTAAAATTATCGATGCTTGGGATTTGCTGTTAGCGCAAGAAGATTGGACGGAGGAGATATTACTCTCGCATTCTAACTTGCGTGCGGAAGGCATATTTGGTGCTTTCACTCACCTCAATAAATTGGAGGCATCGGACCGCGCTCGTCTGAGCGGGCGGCACTGGGCATTACATGATCTGGCTATTGTCAGCGGGCACGACGTGAACGCAGCCATCAATACGCTTTCCGAACCTCCAAAACTGCCAAAAAGCCACCGCCCATTGTCGTTACTTTTGATGATGGCAAGGCAGCAAAATAGCGGGGCAGGGCGGCTCGCTGGATTGCGGCTTGCATGGCATGGCTTGACGGGGCTTTGAAGCCATGGTGAATTGAGCGCGTCAAAACGACTTCTGCTGGTTGGGGAAATCTAGCGGGAGTGAACAGGTGAAAAAGATAGTAATAGGCGGACTAACTACGGTAGCTTTAATGAGCGCCGGGCTTTGGTTTTGGCAAGGCGTGGCCAATCAGGAAGAAGAAATTCCCGCACCTCCGCCGCCTAAAGAGCCAACTGAGGTGACATTGCCCGCACCAGACCCAAATGCACCGGCCTTTGGACCTGCACCGCCCAAACCACCTTCAGCGCCCAAAGCAAGCCGGGAAGAGCGGAGGTTCAACCGGTATGACAAAGATCGCAATGAACTTATTACCAGGATTGAGCTCATGTCGAGCCGGACGAAAGCTTTCAAAAAGCTAGACCGGGATGGCAACAATTTGCTGACCTTTGAAGAGTGGGCGGTTCGTACAAGCGACCGTTTCCGCGGCGCCGACGGCAATCGCGACAGCAAACTGACCCGTAAGGAGTTTGCGACTACACGGCCAAAGCGGAAGAAAAAACCGAAATGCAGGTGCTAGACTAAAGCCCGCTCGCCTGACGCCACTCCAACATCTTTTCCCGCGCTCTAGTCGTCATGGCTTGTTTCCGCGCTTTTTTGTGAACTTTTTCTGCAAGCGGTGGAAATAACCCAAAATTGACATTCATGGGCTGGTAGCTATCCGCCTCTGCATCTCCGGTGATGTGATGCAGCAATGCGCCCAAAGAGGTTGTCACAGGCGGAGTAGAGATATCTTCCCCTAGTATTTCGGCGGCTGCAACGATCCCTGCGAACAGACCTACGGCCGAACTTTCCACATAGCCCTCGCAGCCAGTTATCTGTCCCGCGAAACGTATATGCGGCGCAGATTTAAGGCGTAGTTGACGGTCCAGCAAGACCGGAGAACGGATGAAAGTATTACGGTGCATCCCGCCAAGCCGTGCAAATTCAGCATTTTGAAGACCAGGAATGTTGCGCAGTAGCTCGGTTTGTGCGCCATATTTCATCTTGGTCTGAAATCCGACCATGTTCCAAAGCGTGCCTTGTTTATTATCCTGACGAAGCTGCACGACCGCGTGTGCGCGCTTTCCCGTTGCCGGGTTGGTTAGGCCGACAGGTTTCATCGGACCAAAACGCAGAGTATCAAGTCCGCGTGACGCCATGACTTCAATCGGCATGCACCCCTCAAAATAGGGCGTATCCTTCTCCCATTCCTTAAATTCGCCAGTCTCTGAGTCCAGCAAACCTTGATGAAACGCCTTATATTGCTCCTCATCCATCGGGCAATTGATGTAATCCTTGCCATCGCCTTTATCCCAACGAGATTGATACCATGCAGTATCCAGATCAATGCTGTGATGATGGATGATTGGCGCAATCGCGTCGAAAAATGCGAGGCGGTCTTGTCCGGTTACCGCTATGATGCTCTCGGCCAGCGATGATGCCGTGAGCGGTCCGGTGGCAACGATCGTGTGTCCGCTTTCTGGCAGGTGATCGACGCGATCTCTTGAAATTTCAATATTGTCGTTTTGTTTCAGTTTCTTTTCGACTATTTCTGAGAATATATCCCTATCCACGGCAAGGGCCGATCCCGCAGGAACCTTGGCCTCATCTGCTGCCGCCATAATCAGCGAGTCAAGATCGCGCATTTCCTGATGCAACAGACCGACTGCGTTATTTTCCGCATCATCGGACCGGAAGCTATTGGAGCAAACCAGCTCAGCCAAGCCATCAGTCTGATGCGCCGGCGTCATTTCGCCAGAACCACGCATTTCCGACAGTTTCACGCGAATGCCGCGCTCCGCTAACTGTGATGCAGCTTCGCACCCGGCAAGACCGCCGCCAATTATATGTACTTGATGCTCGCTCAATTGGTATTTCCGTTCAGGATAAGAGGAAGGGCGGCATATAGCCCAGCTATATTCGATTTCACCTATTTTCGTATAATGGCTTCAAAAATAGTAGAATTTGCTTCAGCTACAATTCATATGACGGGTATATTCTGTCACTATAGATGGAAGGTTGGGGAGGAACATATGACCAAATTCGCAGGTTTAACGGCGCTTTGCATTGCGAGTATAGGTATTTCCAGTTGTTCCAGAAATGATCCGCCTGTTCCGGCACCACCAACTCCAACACCTCCTGCAATTGCGCCGCCGCTTGCGCCCAAGCCGCCTGAAAACGGTACGACAGTTGCCTTCAAATCAAAGGCAGAGCTTGAGAATTTCTTATCGGTCCGGGAATATGTCGGTGCACGGCGATATGAAGCGGAAGATAATAATATAGTAGTAACTGCCACAAAAAATGCGGCATCCGGGACGCAGAAATCGGTCAATATCACCAACCGGCAGGAAGCCGATGTCGACGAAGGTGGTATTGTCAAAAATTACGGCGAATTTCTTATAATTTTGCGCCGGGGCCGTTTGTTTACCGTTTCAGTGGGCGACAGCAGTATGAAACCCATAGCGCATATCAACGCGTTCCCGCCGGGCGAAAGCGGGAAAGGTGCCTGGTATGATGAGATGCTGATCTCCGGAAATCAGGTAATCGTCGTCGGCTATAGCTACGCACGGGGCGGAACTGAAATTAACCGCTTTCGGATCAATGATGATGGAAGCCTAAAATATCAAGACAGCTACCACCTGAAATCAAACGATTATTACTCTTCCAAAAACTATGCTTCACGCCTGCTTGGTAATAAGTTGATTTTCTACACGCCAATTCCCTTTTGGGGCGATGATTGGGATAAGCAGCTGCCCAGCATGCGTAAATGGAATGGGAAAAAGGATGATGAATTTGAAACGATAGCCGAGCCGACCGAAGTCTATGTCGCAAAGCCAGTGCGCGACGATCAAACCGCCGTCATTGATACATTCCACAGCGTCACCAGCTGCGACCTTACGGCAGCTGAATTCGATTGTTCAGCGAATGTGGTGATGGGCGCTAACGCCCGTAACTTCTATGTTTCAGGGCAGGCAGTTTATGTATGGGTTACCAATAGTTTCAGGTCCAAAGACCGGCGCAGGACATCCATACTGTATCGTATGCCCTTGAATGGCAAAGCGCCGAGCGCAGTATTGACCATGGGCGGGCCTGTGGATCAATTTTCGTTCAAAGAAGACAGACGGGCAAATATGCTAAATGTGGTTGTCCGCTCTGAAAGCGATGGCGACGGCATGTGGCAGTCCGAGGTTAGCGAGGGTGATGCAGCGCTCTTCCGCTTGCCGCTTGCCGAATTTGGCAGTGGCTCTGGCAAAGAATTTCCCGGGAAATATCGCCCTTTGCCGCTAACGAAAGGTGATAGTTGGTCATTCCATAACCGGTTTGTCGGTAAGAATTTGGTCTATGCGGCAGGAGAATTTAACGAGGAAACTAGCAAAATGACGGTCTTTACCGTCCCGACGCGCGGCGGCCGCTTAAACAGAGTGACTGTCCCGCACGGCGTCGACCGGATCGAGGTGATGGGTGATGACGCGCTGGTGGTGGGCAATGACAACGACGATGCACTGGGCTTTAGCAGCGTTTGGATGGAGCAGGACAGCGGGCTAGGTGATACGTATAAGCTACAAGCGGCGAAAGGAGGCGAGAACCGCAGCCATGCCTTTTTCTATCAACCAAGCCGGCATGGCGGTGCCAATGGATTGTTGGGGCTGCCGGTGTCGCGTGAGCTGGATCGCAGCACCAGACGCTTCTTGG
>CAKZNA010000065.1 GCA_937129355.1 uncultured Sphingomonadales bacterium
AAGGCTATTTTCTATACTTATTAGGCAACCGCATTTCTTGGATTTAAGCTGTCAACCTACGACACCTAAAGTCCGCTTTTGCGCCCAAAGCGGACTTTAGTGTCATAGAATTACCTTGGGGCACCAGCTTGACAGAATAACTTTCCTACACACTGTCTGATATCCTATCCCGCAAACCAGTTCTTTGACATTTGCGGGAATGCTACATTTTTCCGCTCTATATCCCCTATTCTTCACCGGGCCGCCCTTTTCATCCGAATGCCGGTTTTCTGCCCCTCACCATAGCTTGACCTTTGTGACTTTTGGGCAAATGGTCCACTGGCACGCCCTGGCGACAGTCGCTTCCCCTCTCCCCCAAAGCCAGCATATTTGCCCTCTGGTAAAATCGCGCGCAGCATCCTAAATATAGGCCCATGAGCTTTTTCAAGGATGTCTCTTTTAGCGGTGCGGGCGGTGATGTTGTCCGTTATCTATTTGCCAAGCGGGAGCATAATTTTGTGCTTTGGCTGGCCGCGTGTATTCCGCCATTATTGATGGTGACGACATTCTATTTCGACGCGATTACCAAATCGACGCCGCCGCCGCCGGGTGTTTTCTATATCGAAAGCTGGCCATTGTCGCGCAGCATGGAAGATATAAAGCGCGATCAAGCGATACGCGCGGCGGAGAAGCGAAAAATTCTCGAAGCAAGGCGCGAAAGTTATAAAGCGCTCGGCCGGGCCAGCGGCATGGATGTCGACAAGATAGAACGCGAAGGAAAAGCTAGGAAGAAAGCGGCTGAACAGGCGGAAGCCAAGGCAGCGGCCCAAACCGCGATCGGAGCAAGCAAATAGCCGGCAAGTCCCAAGATGCGCGCTTCATGTCAGCAGCGCTGGCGCTGGGTGAGCGCGGTGTAGGCCGAACGGGCACCAACCCGTCGGTTGGCTGTATCATCGTCAAAGACGCCCGGATCATCGGGCGCGGATGGACACAGGCCGGCGGACGCCCGCATGCCGAGGCGGCGGCGATAGAGCAGGCTGGCGACGAAGCGAAGGACGCAACCTTCTATGTGACGTTAGAGCCATGCGCGCATGAAAGTGACCGCGGCCCCGCTTGCGCCGACCTCATCACCGCCGCGAAGCCGGCACGCGTTGTTATCGCCGCGCGGGACCCCGACCCGCGCACAGCTGGCAAAGGTATCGAAAGGCTCCGCGAAGCAGGTATCGAGGTTTCCACCGGTATTCTGGAAAATGAAGCGCGATCTTCGATGGCCGGGTTTTTCTCGAGAATCGAAAAAGACCGCCCACTAGTGACCCTGAAACTCGCCACCTCGCTCGATGGCATGATCGCGATGGCGGATGGGTCTAGCAGATGGATCACCGGCGAGGCCGCACGCGCGCATGTACATCTGGAACGCGCAAGATGTGACGCGATATTGGTCGGCGGCGGCACGCTGCGCGCCGACAATCCTACGCTTGATGTTCGGATACCCGGGCTTGAAAATCGCGGGCCTGAGAGAATAGCACTCACCGCGGGCAACGTTCCGGAAGGTTGGAAATCGGTTCGCAAACCGGAGGAAATTTTTGGGCTACCCTATAACAGCCTATTTATCGAAGGGGGTGCAGAAACTGCGGCTTCGTTTCTAAAGGCCGGATTGGTGGATCGCTTATTGCTATACCGCGCGCCAATATTGATCGGAAAGGGGTTGGCATGCCTTGGCGATATCGGCCTAGCCGAGCTCACCGACGCACACGGTCGGTGGAATTTATTGAATAGCCGGATGTTTGGCCCTGATAGAATGGAGCTTTACGCAGGCGGCCAAGCGGCATAGGGACAATCCATGTTTACAGGCATCATCACCGACATCGGAACAGTCACCAAAGCCGAGCAACGCGGCGACATGCGGCTGACCATCGCATGCGGATATAACATGGACGGCGTCGATATCGGCGCGTCCATCGCTTGTTCGGGCGTGTGCCTAACGGTTGTTGAAAAGGGAAGCGGCTGGTTTGCCGTGGACGCCTCTGCCGAGACGATCAATTGCACGGCTCAGGGCCAGTGGAATGAAGGACGAAAATTAAATCTCGAACGCGCATTAAAGGTCGGAGACGAGCTTGGCGGGCATATTGTAACCGGCCATGTCGATGGCGTGGGCGAAATATTGTCCTATGAAGCCGAAGGCGATTCCCACCGGCTTGCGATCCGTGTGCCGTCGGACATTGCGCCATTTGTTGCGGCGAAAGGTTCGATCACTATCGACGGCGTCTCGCTGACCGTGAACAATGTGGAGGATGCAGACGGCAAGACCACAATCGGCCTAAACATCATACCGCATACCGCCAGCGTCACAACGCTGGGAACGCTTGCTGCGAAACAAGCCGTCAATTTGGAAATCGATGTTCTAGCGCGTTACCTAAAACGCATGGAAGATTTACGAAAGTCTTGATGACGCCCTAGAACGGGATCAAACGCCGCTTCTTCGACATTTTCATGTAACCGACATTTGCCCCGAGCCGCAGCCCTGCGCCAACGCGGATTGGAATCAGCACGACATCGCCTTTGCGCATATAACTGGCATTAAACCCGCCAACCAGATACGCCACGCCTTCTGCTGAAGCGAAGCGCTTATACAGATCCTCGGTATCATAAAGATTATAGACCAGCACGAAGGTGCTACCTGCATTGGCCCCGGCATCAAAACCTATTGATGGACCAGTCCAGTAAACCGGCCTTTCGCCCTCGACCTTATGATGGAGCGTGCCTGAACCATAGCGCAGGCCAACAACAAACGCGCCGCCAGCCTCGCGCCCAACTATATAGCCGTTGGGCTTGCCTTGTTTTTTCAAGATATTCTCTATTATCCCGGCTAGCCCCGAGGCACCTTTACCAAATACGCCCTCTGCTGCGCCAATCAGATCATCTTCCTGATAGGAAGTTTCATCATCTACCTGTGCCGCAGGAACGCCGGTGTCATCGCCCTCACCTGTTGTCCCTGTATTGTCGGACGGCGTTTCGTCCGGCAAACCGTCTGTTGGAATACCATCGAGGACTGGCGCTTCATCAGTTGGGGCAGAATCTGGAACTGGCTGCGGGTTATTGGTTGGCGCGCTATCGCTGCCAATAACATCATCCGGATCAATCGTTTGAATATCCGCATATGCGGGCGCGGCGGCAAGCGTTAGCGCCGCAAATACCAATGAAAATTGCCGCCAGAAACCTAAAAAACCAGACTTTTGCATGCCTAAAACTCCCAATATACGGTAACGCTAGGCAATCATGTGGCATGCCGACAATGAACGGGCGGTGACCCGAGTCCTATTTAAGCCGGAGCGAGTCAAATGCGCCAACAATTTCCAAACAGCGGCTGCCTCCGCAATAACCGTTGCAGCGACGCATTCCCGTCGCTATAGGCCGCGAACAGCCAAGGCAAATGCGCCAACATGCGGACACGTGGGTGAGCGGCTGAAACCACCTCCCTGCTAAGGAGGCAAGGGCCTTACGGTCCTTCGAGGGTTCGAATCCCTCCGTGTCCGCCATTTCCTTTTTCTACATTCTTGATATTTATATCTTTTGCAAATTTGATGGCAATAGTTACTCTATTTGTAACCCCATATCGTTTTCGCCAGAGTGTTTGCTGAGGCAAAGTATTTTTCCAACTCAATCTACCGACTGCCTACCTGGTTGCTCAGATTTTACCCCGCACGTTCAACTCGACTCGCTACTCTAATGCATGTGCCCGCATTGCGCCCAAAGCGGACTTTGGCCCTATTCCGTCAGCGAGTGTTCGTAACTAACTCAGATCACCGGTGACGAACTGCCTCTGGGGCACTTGCCGTCCACGTGGTCAGCGCCAAGCTATGGAAATTTTGTGGCTAAACTAGATTTCCGCGCGGTATGTTGCGCCTTTTCAAAAACGCGAAGAAAGTTCTTACTCCAGATTTTTTCGATATGACCTGCCGAATAACCGCGCCTGACCAGACCGACCGTTACATTCAGTGCTTCGCTGGCATCAACAAATCCTTCAATACCGCCGCCGTGATTGAAATCACTTCCAATGCCGACATGGTCAATGCCAACGCGGCCCACAATATAATCTATATGGTCGATTAAACGGTCAACGGACCCAGCGCCGATGACAGCGCGCATGGCAAGCAGGAAGGACCGACGTTTTCTTAAGTCCGGTATTTCCCAGTAAAGTTCATATGGATAGGAATATGTTTCCGGCAAACCTGCGTCCAAACGAACTTTCTTTATCGAAGCAAGCATCGCAGGGTCTGACAAATCCACAAGATAGGCGGCGAATGCTGCCACGTGGATCACCCCGCCAGTCTCCGCGATCTGGTCGATCTCCTCATCAGATAGATTACGCGATACATCGGAAAGTTTGCGCACATTCGAATGGCTAGCGATCACCGGAGCTTTTGACAGGCCGATAGCTTGCAATGTCGCAGCTTTCGACATTTGTGATATGTCGACTATACCGCCCAGCTTGTTGATGCGCTTTATCGCCGCGGCCCCCAATGGCGACAGGCCGCCATGCTCCTCAGAGACTTCATATTTGCCGGTTTCGCCGTCAAAAGAGGGGCGGGAGCTATCCGAAAACTCATTGTGCCCTAAATGATTGAGGCCGAAAACCCGGACCCCAGACTTATAAAAATGATCAAGGTTGGAAACGTCCCCCTCAAGCGATCTTGCATTTTGAAACCCAAGGACAAATGCAATTTTTCCTTCGTTATGCGCTGCGGTAATTTGGTCCGGCGAGGTCGCCAGTTCTAAGCCCACATTCTGGTTTGCCATTTCCTTTGCAGCGACCAGTTTCTTGTCCGCCTCTGCCCGCGCCAGTGCATCTCCGGCCGGTGTACGCGGACCAGGCCCGACGGCCACTGACATAACAACCGCGCCCATATTTCCGGCCTTCAGTTTCGCCGGACTTACTTTCGATTTGCCGTCTGTTCCCAGATAAGAACGTGGTGTAGATGGCAGGACGATGTCCGCATGGGCGTCAAGAATGAGGCTTTTTTGATGGATAGCCCGGGCGCGTTCCAACAAAGCACGCTCGGTTTCGTCAGCAACCGGTAAAGTTGAATTAGGTGTTTGCGGCGTAGCGCAGGCCGTAAGGGCACAAGCCGCAACAAAACTAACAGCAGATTTTGCTATCCGGCAATCGACCGTAAGGGCGGGTATTTTCATTCTAACATCTCCATCCGAGATTGGTATATCGATTTATCGAAAGCTGACGTAAGGCATTTAAAACCATCTACCGAAAGATTCGCCAATAGTTACTGACTATCCTTGACAGATGCAGCCGCCACGCAACGGCGAAAAGAGTATTTCAGTCAAGCTATTTGGTTAGCAACCCAAGATTCAAAAAAAGAGGTCACATTGAAAAAATCACTGTTACGTTCCACTAGCGTGCTGAGCGCCATTGCCTTTACGGTATCAATTCCAAACATCGCACATGCGCAAAAAGCAGAGGAAGAAGCGGAGAAGGATAGCGTCATCGTTGTCACTGGCTCTTTCATTCGCGGCACACCGGAAGATGCAGCGCAACCGGTTGATGTTTTTTCCTCCGACGAACTGGATAGCGCAGGTGTTTCTTCGCCGTTAGAATTTATCAAGGATCTACCACAAGTCGGTAGTGTCCTTGGCGATACCAACCAATTCTCCACGACAGCGCAGGGCAACCAGGGACTGGGCTCCATCAACCTGCGCGGGCTTGAGCCGCAACGTACACTGGTGCTTTTCAATGGTCGGCGGTCCTTCACGGCGCCGGGCGCCGTTCGCGGCGGGTTTGGCGACACCAATGCCATTCCTCTTTTTGCTCTCGACCGGATCGAGATTCTGAAAGATGGTGCCGCGGCGACATATGGCTCAGACGCGATTGCAGGTGTTGCAAACTTTGTTACCAAGAAAGGTTTCGAAGGCGTCGAGGTCAAGAGTGACTATGAATTTGTAAGCGGCTCGGACGACAATTATACGGCCTCGATACTTGTCGGTAAGACTTTCGGCGACTTGAATATTATGGCCGGGTTTGGTTGGCAGCATCGTTCCGAATTGCCCACTACCGCACGTGAATATTCATCTCAGCCTTATGCAGTCAATCCAGCCGCCTGGTCGGCTCTGGGAACTCCCGGTACATTTATTGTCCCGGGCGCTGGCTTGGCCCCGGTCCCTAACGCCCCCGGCCTTTTCTTCCAACCTGATAGAGGTTGTAACGATCTTGGCGGTTTATCAGACGGTATCGTATGCCGGTTCAGCTTCATCCCGTTTGATAATCTTGTTGAGGAAACGGATCGCTATCAGGGCTATATTCAGGCCGATGTGGACTTTACCGATAGTTTCCGTTTCCGCGGTGAATTCACCTATGCGCAGACCGATCTCGACTCCATCGGAAGCTCGCCTGGTTATCCGCCCCTTCAAGGACCCGGCGGAGCGCGGTTGGGCGGCGGCTTCACCGTTGCACCCACCAATCCGGGCGTGGCCCCGTTTGTTGCGCAAACCGGACTGCCCGCCACACCAGCATTTATCAGTGTTTTTCTCTGGCGGCCATTTGGCTGGCTCGGTAATCCAACCGACGAACGCGGGTCGGGACGCCAGTCTGTAAATAGCAAAGCTTACAGATTCTCCGGTACGTTCGAAAAAGACTTTTCCGAAACGTTTCGCGGACAACTATCTCTAACAATGATGAATTATGACCGACGTGCAAGTTCGCCGGGTATTGTCGGCTCCCGGCTCCAAAGCGCGCTAAACGGATTGGGCGGTCCCAATTGTACAGGCGCCACCCCTGGTGCCAACGGATGCTTGTGGTTTAATCCATTTGCGAATGCAGGGCCGCGCAACCCAACTCTCAATCTCGACAATCCCTTTTATGTTCCAGGGGCTGAAAATAGTGTTGAACTGGTAAACTGGCTGACGGTTCCAAATGGTAATGACCAAAGCGAAGATACATTCGTTGCGGATTTGATTTTCTCTGGCGAGCTTGGACTCGACCTTGGCGGCGGCCCCATCGGCTGGGCTGCGGGAGCACAATACCGCTCGACTAGTTTTGATACCAAGCCGTTAAATGCATTCGGCAATCTGGACATAAACCCTTGTCCGATATTGGGTGATCAAAGCTGTGTTGGTGGTCCGCTGGATGGAGCTGGCTCTTTCATCTTCTTGGGCGGCCAGCGAAATGTGAATTTGTCTCAAGATGTCAAAGCAATATTTGCCGAAGTCAATATCCCGATGGGCGATACGATTGAAATTACCGGCGCCGCGCGTTTTGAAACCTATGGTGGTTCCATTGGTTCTACCTTTAACCCCAAGGGTTCCATTCGCTGGGAGCCCACTGACTGGCTTGTCCTCCGCGGTTCTATTGGTACAACTTTCCGGGCGCCTCTGGCTTCGCAGGTTTCT
>CAKZNA010000066.1 GCA_937129355.1 uncultured Sphingomonadales bacterium
TTTGAATCGACAAAAGATGGCGGGTTTGGAATCGGCGCTTACGAAGCGCGCGCTCTCGCCACATCAATGGGCGGGGGGCTGCGGGTTGAAAGCCGGTTGGGCAAAGGAACAAGGTTCACATTATCGTTGCCGCTAGCGACCGATGACGATGGCGCAACTGATGACACAGATATGGAAGAGGCCGCGTAACATGAGCGATAATCTGCAAAAACTATTGATCGTTGAAGATGATCTCGGCCTGCAAAAGCAGCTCAAATGGTCTTATGAAGATTTCGAAGTATTCTGCGCGAGCAATCGCGATGAAGCGCTTGCTTTGCTGCGCTCCGAAGAACCTGATGTGGTAACACTGGACCTTGGTCTGCCGCCAGATCCAGACGGAACGAGCGAAGGTTTTGCTGCGCTTGATGAAATGCTCAAAATTAAACCGGACACGAAAATCATCGTGGCGTCTGGCCATGGCGCCCAAGAAAGCGCGCAAAAAGCTATTGCCGCTGGTGCTTGGGATTTTTATCAAAAGCCGGTTGATATTGATGAGCTGCATCTGATTGTGAAACGTGCATTCCATGTCCGCGAGCTGGAGCTGCAAAGTCAAAAGGCACAAGCGCCCGATCAAGGCGGCGAAATGCTGCTCGGTTCGATCATTACTGCATCGCCAGAAATGCTGAAGGTCGCAAGAACCGTCGAACGCGTGGCAACAACAGGTGTTTCGGTGATGCTGCTTGGCGCGAGCGGAACCGGTAAAGAATTGCTGGCACGCGGGTTGCATGATGCAAGCGACCGCAGCGACAAACCGTTTGTAGCAATTAACTGCGGCGCTATTCCTGAAAATCTTCTAGAATCCGAACTTTTCGGATATGAAAAAGGGGCGTTCACCGGAGCCGTCAAAACCACCGAAGGCAAGATTGAAATTGCCAACGGCGGCACGCTGTTCCTCGATGAAGTTGGTGACATCCCTATGGCGTTGCAGGTTAAGCTGCTGCGTTTCTTGCAGGAACGCGAGATCGAACGCATTGGCGGACGCAAGCCGATTCCTGTCGATGTGCGCGTGGTCTGTGCAACGCACCGCAATCTCAATCAGATGATCGCGGCCCAGGAATTCCGGGACGATCTATATTACCGTCTCGCGGAAATTACCGTGAATATTCCGTCGCTATCCGAGCGTACTGGAGATTCCGTTTTGCTCGCCAAGCATTTTGTGAACCGGTTTGCGGCTGAAATGAATCCATCAGTGAAAGGTTTTGCATCTGCGGCGTTAACGGCGATCGACCAATGGGGTTGGCCGGGCAATGTTCGCGAACTTGAAAATCGCATCAAGCGCGCAGTGATTATGGCCGACGGGAAATTCATTACGGCAGATGATCTGGAATTTGGTGATGATGATGACGAGTTGTTGCTTAACCTGAAATCCGCGCGCGAAGCGGCAGATCGCAAGGCGATTACGCGCGCAATTTCGCGCACCGAGGGAAATATTTCGAGCGCCGCAAAGCTGCTCGGTATCAGCCGCCCGACATTATATGATTTGCTCAAGCAATATGAACTGCAAAGCTAGTCTTTGAGATAGCTGATGGCCCGCGTTCCAAACTTCATCTGGAAGCTTTCGGCTCCGGTGATTGCCGGAACCGTCTTCTGCACAGCGCTTGCAGCTCAGCCTGTCAGCAAAGGCAATGCGGAGGCGAAAGCTGCGATCGAAGAAGCGGCGTCATACCGGGATAAACACGATCTTCGCGCGGCAAATATTGCCGCACTTAATGCGATAAAGGCCGATCCGAAATGGCCGATGGGGCATATCGCGCGTGCGGAAATTTCGCTTGGCTTGTTCGATGCGTTGACCGCAAAGGTTGAGTTGGAAAAGGCGCTATCCCTTGGCGTTCCGCGAAGCGAAATCAACCATCTTGTTGGCGAGGCGCTTTGGCTGCTGGGCGAATGGGACCTTGCCGAAAAAACACTGATGCAAGACGGCCTAACCCCCGGACGGCGGTTATATGCCGAACGAATTTTGGGCCGTGTCTATATGGATAAAGGCGAAATGGCGAAAGCCGGCAAGGCTTTCGATCGCGCACTGGAACTTGGCCCAACCGATAGCATGGTGTGGACTGATATTGGCCGTTTCCGGCTGGTATCGGGGGATCAGAAGGGCGCGATTGAAGCGTCCGACCAAGCGATCAAGCTGGATGCTGATAACGTTCGAGCGCTGGAATTTCGCGGCCGTATGGTCCGCGATCAATTCGGGCTAGCGCCCTCCCTTCCGTGGTTTGAACGCGTGTTGTCGATTAGCCCCGACGATGTGCCATCGCTGGAGGAATATGCGGTAACGCTGGGCGAGCTTGGCCGCAATCGCGACATGCTGGCACAAGCGCGCAAGATCATTTCGCTTAGCCGCAAAAATGGACGCGCTTATTATATGCAAGCGGTTATCGCCGCACGGGCAGGGGATTATGGGCTGGCACAGCGGATTTTGGGACTGGCCGGCTCGGGAATAAATGAACTTCCCGGCGCCATGATGATTGCCGGCGTTAGTGAATATCAAACGGGAAATTTGAATAAGGCGATTGATTTATTCAAACGCCTTCTGGATGCCCAGCCGCATAATATCGCTGCCCGCAAACTGCTAGCTCAATCGATATATGCATCGGGCGATGCGGAAGGTGCGTTGGATGAAATCAAACCATTGGCGTCGCGCGCCGATGCGGATAGTTATAGCTTGAAAATTGCCGGGCGCGCATTTGAAGCGCGCGGCGAAAGAGGCAAGGCAGCAGGCGGCCTCGACGCATCAAGCATTCCGGAGCTTCGAAAAATGCAGCCGCTTTCGGTCTTTCTTACCGATGCCGGTGTAGCAAATGCGGCGAGTAAAAATCCGGACAATGCCCGTTATGTCATCCCGCATATCCGGGTGCTTATGCGCCGCAAGCAGCTTGGTCCGGCCCTGTCCCTGGCGCGCCGGCTGAGAACGAAAAACCCCGGCGTTGCGAATGCGCATTTGATCGAAGGCGATGTTTTGATGGATGGCGGGTCTTTGAAAACCGCCATCGATGCTTACAATCGGGCTGCCGCGATTAGCTTTACCGAGCCCGTGATGTTGCGGCTGTCCGAAGCATATCGTCAGCAGGGCAATGGAAAAGCGCAGCGCGATCGCGTGACCGCATTTGTAGCGAATAACCCGACCAGCCTTCCGGCGCTACGCTTGTTTGCATATTATCATCTGGATGATGGAAATTGGGATCAGGCAATTGCGCCGCTCGAATATGTGCTCTGGAAAACAGGGTATAATGATAGCATTTTACTATCGAACCTGGCACGTGCCTGGTCAGGACAGGGCGATCAAGCCAAGGCCGCCAGCTATGCCGCCATTGCCTATCGGATCGATCCGGCCAACCCGATGGTCACGCATGTTTACGGGCAAATATTATTGCGCTCTGGCAAGCGTCCAAAAGCGGCGCACGAATTGTTACAAAAGGCGGCTTTGCTATTGCCCAAAAACAAGCAGGTTCAGGCAGATTTGAAAAAGGCGTTGAAAGCAGAGGCGAAATAACTCGCTTGCTTTAACAGTCTTCCAACAGCTCCGAAGGCCGAATACCGGCACGATCCATCTGCGCTTTCACATCAGGCCAAACATTTTTGAGGAAATTCTGTTTTTCCGATTTGCGCAATTTGGCAACCGCACCGCGCGCGACAAACAGGCCGACGCCGCGTTTCACTTGAACCATGCCGTCATCTTGAAAAAGCTGATATGCCTTTGCCACGGTAAGCGGGTTTGCGCCTTGTTGTGCGGCAAAAGCGCGGACCGAAGGGAGCATTGCTCCTTCGGAAAAGTCACCATCCAATATTGCTGCCGCGATAATATCGCGCAATTTCAGATAGACAGGTTTGTTTTCGTTTCGCATAACTGAATGAGTGCCATAATACAGTAGGTCGCGTCAAGCTATTCGAATTTCGACGTGGAAAAGTTACAGGTCCGCCGGAAATTCACTTATCTTATCAGCAGCGTCGGGGCGCGGCCTTTCTGTAATGTCGATGCCGGCGCTGCCAAAATAGAAAAAACCGGCAATTTTTTCCTGTGGTTGGCATAGCGCCGATCGAACGGTTTCATCGAAAGCCGCCCAGCCGGTTATCCATCCTCCTACAAAGCCCATTGCGTGAGCCGCATGGAGCATATTCATGCCGGTCGCGCCGCAGCTTAGCTCCTGTTCCCATTCGGGAATTTTGGCGCTGGGTTGCGGCGAGTGAATCAGGATTGCCATAGCGGGCGCCATATGCGCGATTGCAATGGCGCCTTCCGTTTGGGTCGCGCGGGCATCGGGATTGGCGGCCAGAAAAGCCTTTTTCAGGAGGCTAGCAAAATCTGCACGCTGGCCATCATCGACGGTGATGAACCGCCACGGCGATAGCTTGCCATGGTCCGGAGTGCGCATCGCGGTTTGCAGGATTTCATCAAGTTGCTCGGTGGAGGGACCTGGAGCAACCATGTCACGCGGACGGCAAGATCGCCGGCTTTGCAAATAGGTGAGCGGAGAGGATAAGTCATTGAACATGGGCTGGGCTTTAATGGTTCAATCGCGCTTTTGCCAGAACGCGTTCATGCTGCATCCACAGAAAAAGCGGTAACATGCGAAATTATATTCTTCACAGACGCAATTTTTTCGCTAGTGTCGCGCGATTATAGAGCCGCCCCGAGAGAGCGGCAGTTAACAAATATAAGATGAGGGGTTCGCCAGATGGCTTCAGGTTACGCACAGGATGGGGATGCCGCAGGCACTTTCCTTGGACATCCAAAAGGTTTGTTCGTTCTGTTTTTTGCCGAGATGTGGGAGCGTTTTTCCTATTACGGCATGCGGGCCTTGCTCATTTTCTACCTGACAAAGCATTGGTTATTTTCCGATAGTGAATCGGGTGTCATTTATGGTGCCTATACGGCGCTTGTTTATATTACGCCGGTGTTGGGCGGCTATTTAGCCGATCGATGGCTAGGGCAGCGTAAAGCGGTGCTTTATGGTGCCGTTCTACTTACATTTGGCCATTTTTTGATGGGGTTTGAAGGAACTGGGGGGCAAGACGCATCCTCGCTTAATTTATTCTGGTTAGCGTTAGCTTTTATCATTGTCGGCTCTGGTTTTTTGAAGGCCAATATTTCGGTGATTGTCGGTCAACTCTATCCTCGCACGGATGTTAGGCGTGATGGCGCATACACAATTTTCTATGTGGGCATCAATCTCGGTGCGGCGCTAGGTGCCTTGCTGTGTGGCTATCTCGGAGAAACTTACGGATGGTCATATGGTTTTGGGGCAGCTGGTGTCGGAATGTTGCTTGGATTGATCGTATTCATATGGGGCAAGCCATTGCTGTTGGGGCGCGGCGAAGCGCCAAGCGAAAAAATCCTCGAAACCCCAAAGTGGGGAATCAAGTTCGAGTGGCTATTGTACCTGGTAGGTTTGGTAGCAGTGATAGTTTGCTGGTGGTTGGTTCAGAATCAAGCGGTTGTGGGAAGCCTGCTTGGCTTATGTGGTCTGGTCTTGGTACTTTACGTGCTCTCGGTTGCAACTTTCAAGCTGCCATACGGCGGGTTTGGACAAGCGCCAGAAATGCCGGTTTTGCTTTACCTGCTAGGGATGGTGCTGTGCGTCATTGGCGGCTTGTTGGCGATTATGATGCCAGAATTCTTGCTCGTCGTAGCGACGGTGCCTGTTCTTGGGATCGGGTTGGTTGTCGCGGTCATAGTCCAACAGTCTTTGACGAAGGCGGCCCATGACAGAGATCGTATATTTGCGGCAATGTTTCTGATTGTCGGGTCGGTATTGTTCTGGGCTTTGTTTGAGCAGGCAGGTTCATCGCTGAACCTTTTGACAGACCGCCATGTTGATAGAAACATACTCGGTATGGAGGCAAAGGCTTCCATGTTCCAATCGATAAATGCTATTTATATAGTTCTACTTGGTCCGATATTTGCCTGGGTTTGGACGACCATGGCTCGCAAAGGTATTGAGCCGTCGGCTCCCGCTAAATTTGGTTTGGGAATTATTCAGCTTGGCGCTGGGTTTCTTGTTCTTGTTGCTGGTGCATCAGCGGCTGGCAATGCGGCTATTCCGGTGATCTTCATTTTCCTAATTTACCTGTTGCACACAACGGGAGAGCTTTGCCTTAGTCCGGTCGGATTGTCGGCAATGAACCGATTGGCGCCGGTACATATGGCTTCGCTCATAATGGGCACATGGTTCTTTGCTTCTGCAACCGGTAATTTCGTTGCCGGCTTGATAGCCGCGGCAACTGGCTCTGAGGCTGCTTCAGGCGAAGGAGCTGGTCCGGAAACCGTTATGGCAGTCTACAGCCAAATCGGCTGGATAGCTGTCGCAGTCGGCGTAGGCGTGGTGGTTATTAGTCCGATGATCAAAAAACTCATGCATCTAGAAACACTGGGTGACGAAAATGTGGGCGATGATCTTGAAGGTCAAGGTGAGGTTGGTGAACCGCAAGCAGCGGGCATCCATCCGGCTACAAAAAACTAATCGGAGAATAAGCATGAGACTAACTGGGTTTCGGTGGGCGGCGGTGATGGCACTGCCGCTCGGGCTAATGGCGTGCGCGGCTGGCGCTGATGAAGGCGGCGCAAAGAGTGCGTCTAGCGAGGCTGCAAAAACGAAAGCGGCAAAAGCCAAACCGGCAAAGGTTGCCTTTCCG